>JABDII010000277.1 GCA_013003805.1 Gemmatimonadales bacterium | reverse complement strand
GAGCCGGTGATGGTGGGCTACGATCAGGACCACTGGGCCCAACGGCTCCATCATGACGCCGCGGACGTGCATCAAGAACTCGAGCGGTTGGAACAGCTCCGCAGCTTCAATCTCAGATTCCTCCGGTTGCTGCACGAGGCCGAGTGGGACCGGGTGGGCCGGCATAGCGAGCGGGGGGTCGAATCGGTGCGGCGGCTGTTTCAGATGCTGGCGGCGCACGACCTGGTGCACCTGCGCCAGATCGACCGGATCAGGCAATCTCTCGCACGGTGAACCAGTGGACGCCTACTCCGTGACCCTCGCCCTGGCCTTGGTCACTGGCGGGGTAGGATTGCTAGCCGTATTCTCGGGTCGAGCCCGCGAGCCTGGCCAGATGTCCCACCGCGTGGGCCGAGCGAGTGGAGTTTTCGGCCTCGCCTTCGCCCTCGCGGCGTTCGCGATCCACTTCTTGTCGGGACACCGGCCCGGGTCTGAGCAGGCGCTCGGACCCATCCAATTCGCCGGTGAGCATCCGGCGCTCGTCGCGGCGGGGATACTCGCGGCCGTCGCCATCTGGAGCACGCGGGCCAGGTGAACGGAGGCGTTATGTTCGAGCTGATCTGCACGCGTACCTGAAGCACCTGCCGCAAGGCGGTCGCCTTGCTGGACAAGAAGAAGATCCCCTACCGCTACCGGGACTACCGGCAGGAGCCCCTCTCCCAAAAGGAGATTCGGCACGTGCTCGGACTGCTCGGAGCCAAGCCGCATGCCGTGCTCCGCCGGAACGACAAGGCATTCAAGCAACTGGGGCTCACGGGGGAGGAAGATGCCCGTACGCTCATCCGCCACATGGCCGATCATCCGACCCTACTCCAACGGCCGATCGGGGTCTACCGGAAGAAGGCTGCAGTGGGCCGCCCGCCCGAGGCGCTGCTCGACCTGGTGAAGCCGAAGACGTAGCGACGTGCTCTTCCTCAAGAGCGTCCTCTTCACGCTGCTCATTCCGGGAACCGTCACGGTCCTGCTTCCGTATCTCATCGTCGGCCAGGCTGCCGCCACGCTCGACGTGCCGTGGAAGCTCCCGCAATACCTTGGCCTAGTTCTCGTCGTTATCGGCGCCGCCGTCTTGATCTGGAGCATCGTCGACTTCGCCGCACATGGCCGGGGCACCCTCGCACCGGTCGATCCGCCCAAGGAACTCGTGATTCGCGGCCCCTATCGCTACGTCCGCAACCCGATGTATGTCGGTGTCCTGACGGTGCTCCTCGGCGAAACCATCTTCTTTCAATCCGCCTCGCTCCCTGGTATGCCGTCGTCGTCCTGGCTGTGTTCCTGGCGGTGGTCCTCGGCTACGAAGAGCCCACGCTCCGTGAGCAGTTCGGTGAATCGTATACTCGCTATGTGGGCTCGGTGCGCCGTTGGATTCCCGGCCGGCCGTACCGGGGTTAGAATCCCGGCCGTCGGCCCTCGCCCACATGCCTTAAACCCCTGAGGCTCCCGTGCTGATTCTCCCGCTGCTGCTTCAGCTGCAAGCGCCCATCCCCGATCCACTCGCGGTCGTAGTCGACGAGATCCGGCCGAACCACGACATCCTCGAGTATCACATTGCGGTGAGCATCCCGGACACCGGCTCCCATATCACGGGTGCCACGACGCTTCGTGCCATGATCGGAAGAGAGCGGGGCCCCCTGGTGCTCGATTTCGACGACGTCTTCACCATCGATTCCATCGTACCGACGGGCGGCTCCGCAAGGCAGGGAGAGGTCTTGGATGGCCCGCTCACCGTGCCGATCCTAGGGCGGGAAGGGCACACCATCGAGGTGACCATCTATTACCAGGGGTCGCCACGGGATGGGCTGTTCATTCAAGACAACGTGCACGGCGAGCGCGCCGCCTTCGCGGACAATTGGCCCAATCGCGCCCACCATTGGTTTCCCAGCGAAGACCACCCCAGCGACAAGGCCTACGCGACCTTCGCGGTGGAGGTGCCGGCCGGCTGGAAGGCTATCGCCAACGGCAACCTCCAGGTGGTCGACCACCTGCCGTCGGGGCGAACCCGGTGGCATTGGCGCACCGAGCGGAAGATCCCGGTGTACACCATGGTGATCGGAGCAGGTCCGCTCACGGTCACCAGTGTCGCCAGCGGCGGGGGTCCCGACCATACCCTCTGGACCTTCCCCCAGGATTCGGCCTTCGCGGTAGACGGCCCCTTCCGGCGGGTGGACCGCATGGTCCGGGAGTACACCCGCCTCATCGGCCCGTTCCCGTACGGCAAGCTGGCCCACGTCGAGTCCTCAACCAGGTTCGGCGGCATGGAGAACAGCTCGGCAATCTTCTACACCGAGCGGGGATACGCCAACCGCCGCATGGGCGAGGGACTAGTGGCGCACGAGACCGCGCATCAGTGGTTCGGCGACGCCGTCACCGAACATGATTGGCACCACCTCTGGCTCTCCGAGGGATTCGCCAGCTATTTTGGGCCCCTGTTCCACGAGTTGATCGGGGAAGACAGCGTGTTCCACGCTCGGATGCAGGGCGCCAAACGAGGCTACTTCAGATCCGAGGTAGTGGACCGACCGGTGATCGACACCGCGGTGACCGATCTCTTCGAGCTCTTGAACGCGAACAACTACCCCAAGGCCGCCTGGATTCTGCATATGCTCAGAAACGAGGTCGGGGATTGGGCGTTCTTCGGCGGCGTTCGTGACTACTTCGCCACATTTCGCGATTCAACCGCCCTTACCATCGACTTCATGCGCGTCATGGAGCGCCACGCCGACCGGCCGCTACGGTGGTTCTTCGAGCAGTGGTTGCTCCAGCCGGGGTACCCGGAGGTCGAGCCCCAGTGGGCCTACGACTCAGCGGGGCAGGCCGTCGAGGTGGAGCTGACCCAGGTGCAGCAGCTGGCTTGGGGCACTTATCGGGTCGATGTACCGGTCGAGGTGGTGGTGGAGGGGAGGCGACCGGTGCGGGGCACGGCACGGTTTAATGGTCGGAACTCGACGGCCAGGGTCCGTTTGGCGCAAGTCGTCGGCGCTCCCAGTGCCGTGCTGGTCGATCCGGACGGTGACCTGCTCCTCGCGGTACGGGGCGAATCGGAGACCGAGTAGAGCCAGGCTCCATTGAGATTGATCGAAGTACTCCAAGGTACTGCCTAGTAATAGATTAGAAGAGCCACTTCGACTGTCTTGTTAGGCCTGGCACCGGCTCGATCTGCTAGAGTCTGGCCCCGCACCACTTGCAATGGGCCGCATCGAGGTCGTGGCCGCCCTCGCTGCAGTTGACGCACCGGCGGACAGCCATGCGTCCGCGAGCCCGTGAGAGCTCCATGGTCACGATGCCCGTGGGGATGGCGATGATGGCGTAGCCCAGCATCATGATGGCGGCGGCCACCATCTGACCCAGGTTGGTCTGGGGCGAGATGTCGCCGTAGCCCACCGTCGTGAGGGTCACGAGGCTGAAGTAACCAAGCTTGTAACCCACCTCCTTCGGTAACGTCTCCATGGCGAACTCGAAGGACCCGGGCGAGAGATGCTCGATGAGCTCGAACG
>JABDII010000480.1 GCA_013003805.1 Gemmatimonadales bacterium | reverse complement strand
AGCATCGACCGCGGTCAATTCACCTAGGATCTTGGAGAAATTCCGATCGCCGCGGGGCCAATCGTGATTCCATTGGTAGTCCGCTCCCCCGAAGAAGCCCCCGCCTCCGCGCTGACGGCTGGTGATGGGTGTGTAGGCCAGCCGCACGAAGGTGTATCGCCCGTCATAACCGACGTTGAAGCGCTCGGTCTCCTCCGTGCCGGGGGCTCGCTGCTGCGCCGCGACGGGTTGGAGGATCGACCCCAGGAGGGCCATCCCGATGACGAGCAGCGAGGAACGCATTCGTAATCCCCTAGCTCGCGCCCGACCCGCGCGCGGTCCGAAGCTCGACCAAGAGATCCAGTGCATCCTGATAATTTGGCGCCTCCTCCAGGGCCCTGAGTACGGTCCGGCGTGCTGCGTCCAGATTGCCCACCCGCTGATAGGCCCGGGCCAGCTCGTAGAGCGCTTGGGGGCGGTCTACCGGCTCGAGCGCGACGACCGCATGCCGCTCGCGCAATGCGGTCTCATGGTTCCCCAGCCTGGTCGAGAGGCCGGCCAGCCTCCCGTGATGCTCCATGGCATACGGGTACACGTACATGAGCGATTCGAGCGCTCGAGCGGCGGGCTCGAGATTGCCACGCGTCGCTTCGATCTCCGCCAAGGCCAGCAACGCAGGGTAGTGCTTGGCATTACGCGTCGTGAGGTCGGCGAGTTCCGCCGCAGCACGATCGAGCTGCCCCTGGGAGCGGTAGATCTGCCCCAGCAACCACCGGGGACTGTCATTCCCGAGGTATTCCGGAAAGAGGGCCTTGGCGCGGAGGAGAGGCGGAAGTGCCTCATCCAGATTGCCCTCGGCGAACAGCGCCCTTCCGAGCCCCAGTTGCGCCACGAAATCGGTTGTGTCCGACTGCGCGCGGCGTGCCAGGTCACGGGTCCTCGGCCGAGCACCGTCTCCCTCCCTTGCCTCGGCGTGGCTCAGGGACGCGAGGGCACCGGCGAAGCGCGTTTCGAGATACGCATTGAACTTCGAATCGAGTGCTTCGGGCTCGATGTCGAGCACGGATCGGAAAATGCTTGGCGTGTCGGCCCCGTCCCGATACGCCTCGAGCATCCGCCGTATGGCCTCAAAGCCGTAATCCTGCTCGATCAATTCGAACACGAGCGACGACTGATAGTACGAGTGGATGACCTGTTGGGGATACGCCGGACGCATGAAACCCTGGTTGAGGTTGCTCACGGGGGCGAGGCGCCCCTGACGATAGGCAATGAGGAAGCCGGGTGTTACGTCATCGCCCCAACCCGGTCGAGCCCGTCGCTCTTCGAAGACCGCCAACCCTTCGGTAAACCAGCGCGGGACGCGATACCCACTCGCCGCCATGTGGAACGTATGCGCCAATTCGTGCCAGAAGGTCGCCCCCCAGTGAAAACCGCCCGGCGGCCGGGCTGAAGGGGCGTCCATCGCGATGACGGGTCCGAAGCTCACGCCCAGCGCCCCCAGGCCCGCCAGGCCTATGGTGCGGACGGAGAAGTCGGCGTGTCGCGGATACACCTCCACGCGGATGGGGGCCGGGACCTGGATCCCATACCGGGCCGCGAGCCGGTCGTAGGCTTCCTCCGCCAACGGTTCGAGGTAGAGCCGGATCAGTCCGGCTTCCTTCGGGTCGAGGACGAAGGTGAACCGCGGTGAGCCTACCTCGGTGTACCGCTCGACGACATCGAGCAGATCGAGTGTGTTCTTGGTCCAGAGATCGTACGGATCGCCGGCAAAGGCGGTCTCCAAATCGGCCCGACCTTGGGGAATGGCGCCGGTGCGAAGCCGGTTGAGCCCCCGGAGTGCGTGGGCGCGCCACGCGAGGGAGTCCAGTTCTACGGCCCGATCGGCGAAATCGACCGCCCGCTGGTACAGCCGGTTGCGGGCCGAAATCTCAGACAGCGTGATGAAGAACCCCGCGTCCGTCGGGTTGATGCCGAGGGCCGAGTCCCGAGCTGTGGCGAATCCGGCAGGATTGTCTGCCAAGAACCTGGCGGCTGCGAGCATTGCCAGTGCCTCTCCGTTCCTGGGATTGACGGCGAGTACCTGTTCGGCCTGCCCTGCTGCAGCCTCGTAGTCCTCGAGATCGAGATAGAGTCGCGCGAGGAAGGCCCGAGCCTCCGCCAGGTTGGGGTTGATACTCAGGCTCTTCTGGACCTGCTGAAACGCTTCACTCGAGCCATCGAAATGCTGGACGCGGGCGAGTCCGAGCAGGGCACCGGCGTGATTGGGATTGCGTTCCAGCACGCCTGAGAAGGTGGTCGTCGCTTCGTCACCCACGTACTTCTCGAGAAACAGGCTCCCGAGGCGTGTCTGGATGTCGAGGTTGTCCGGGTCCGCTCTGATGGCTTCGTCGTAGGCCAGCAGTGCGTCCTTGTAGAGTTGTGGATTGGTGCGACCGAGATACCGGACCGCGTCGGCCACGGCCGCGAGATCGGCTGCGGTCTTGGCACCCCCCCGGTTGTAAACATCGATGAACGCGTCGAACTGCCTCATCGCGTCGTCCACGCGACCGCGTTCGAAACTGAGCACGGCCAGATTGAGCCGGGCCGACAGGCGGTCCCGAGCATCGGTCGCGATGGCACGCTCGAAGGCGGCTTGGGCCGCGGAATCCTTCCCTAGACGCAGGAACTCCCCACCCAGGCTGTTCCAGAGCTGATGTGATCCGGGGACGGAATCGGCAATGGCCGACTCAAGTGCCGTGACCGCCTCGTCGTACCGACCCACGGCCTGGTACGTGCGTGCGAGGCCAAGCACCGCCTCCCACGCGCCGTCTCGCGCCACCACTCTCCGATAGGCGGTAATCGCGGCCTCGTACTCCCCTGATTGGGCCAGCGAATCCGCCTGGGGCAGCGTGGTCTGTGCGTGTCCCCGAGAGCTGCAAGCCGTGACCGTGGCCGCGAGCAACACGCCGGTCAGCGGCCTGATGGACCGACCGTGCCTCGTCATGGTGTCGAGCCCCCTCCCTCGCGCTCGCGGATCGCCCGATTGGTGCCGGCCAAATCGAGCAGGAACTCCTCGAGCCGCCGCTCGTAGACCGCGGACTCCAACTGCCCCTTGTCGCGCTGCAACTCGGCAATGGCCTGCTCGATCGAACGTTTCTTTTCGTAGAGCGCTGTCAGCTCGGGATCACGAATCGCCCGCTCGGCCCCGCCGCCTCCCAACGTGATGGTCCTGGCCAAGGCGCCGTCAGCGGTTGCGGGGTCGGGTTCGTGGCTTCCCTCCTTGTCGCCGTTGTCATCGAGCATGGCATGCTCGGTCAGGAGGATGCCCTGTTGCTCGTACGTGCGGACCACTTCGCGTCGCGCGTAGGTGAACGCTTCCAGCAGGGACACGTTGCCGTCATGATCCACGTCCGACTGATCTCCTGCAAAGGCATCGACGAAGAACCTCCCGAACCGAGTCTGATTGCGTTCGGCACCACTCTTGGTGGCAGTGATGACGATGCGCCGTGGTCCTGACAAGGCCGGGATGAAGTCTCCGCTCGCACTCGCGAAGTTGACGACGACGATCGTTTGGGTCGGGAAGGCCTCGAGAAGGCGCGCCAGGTCTTCGGCGGTCAAGTCCGGCCCTGGCAGGTTGAGCTTCGGTTCACCGCCGCGCGCGCTGCCATGACCGATCAACACGATGAAGACTTGGGCGTTCGTCGCGGCGCCTGCCGCCAGCTCCCCCAGGACGCGTTCCAGGTTTTCCTTGGTAGAGCGGGCCTGGATCCGTGTCGGATCGCGATCGGTCGATTCGGCGAGGTAGATGATGTTGCCGGCCGGGACCTCGAGCCGGCCGGTAGCGGCATCCATGAGTTCCGTAGCCCATTGGTGGAAACTGTCGCGATACCGTGCCTCCCCACCGAGCCCGGCGACGACGACGAGATGCGTCTGCGCCGGTAACGTCACGAGCGGTGCGACGAGTGCAGAGATCCAGAGGAGCTGGGTTCTCACGCGAGCCCCCGCCGCCGCCGGAGGATCCATTCCGAAGCGAGGAACGCCAGCAACGCCAGGAACAGGATGGGTAAATCCCAGAGATCGTGCGATTCTCGCTTGGTGGTTCCGGCTTCGGTGTAGCGGACGTCTTCCGCTAACCCGCCCAGGGAAGCCTCGGTATAGAATCGTCCGCCAGTTTGTGTCGCGATGTCCTTCAACAACGCAGCGCGCATTGCTGGACTGAAGAACTCGGTCGGCTGTGGTTCAGCCCGAATCTCGACGCGGTCCTCTCCCAAGACACCGTCACCGCGACGCGCTTCGACCCGGATGTCGTACCGGCCTGCGACCTCGGCCGTGAAGCTGGTCCGGTAGGCTCCGTCTTCCGTGACGGTCCATTCGAGTGGATGGGTCTCCTCAACGCCCAGGGGGTCGGTGACGGAAGCCTCGACCTGGGCGCCATTGATTCCGAGGTAACTCGAATCCCGGATATCCGCCGTGATGGTGACGCTCTCGCCTGGCTCGACCTGCTCCATGGGTGTCGTGACCGCAATCGGATCGGGGACGTTGGAGACCAGCCAACGGAGCATCTGGCGCCAATAGGTTTCATGGGTCATGTCGTCGAGCGGCATGTCGGCGTGCATTTGCCACAACCAGGAGTCCTGGGCCGCGAACGCGATGGCTTTGCCTTTGCCGTAGCGTTGAAACGCCAACACGACGTAGGAATCACCGGACTCCTCCGCCCGGCCGGTGAGCAGCGTGCTCGCTCCCGGCTTGGTCTGCCCGAGCGGATTCAGCACGGACACCGGTGGAAGCATCGACCACCGCTCACTCGATTGGTCGGTGTCATCGGCGAGGCGGGTCACGGGGTGCCCCAGACCCGCTGGGGTCGGCCTGACCTCCACCTCTCGGAAGAACTCCGGGTCGGCATCCCGGCCGAGGACCACGGGGAGGACACTCTCCAGGGGTGTACCGGCATAGCCGCCCTCACTGAACGCTTTGCGGCCCCCCAACACCAAGAGGCCACCGCCGCGCCGTCCCACGAACTCTTCGATCATTGCGAGCTGGGCATGGGTGAAGAAACTCGCCTCGACACTCCCGAGGATGAGGCCGCGATAGGCGAAGAGTTCTTCCGGGGTCTCGGGGAATCCGGCGGCGAGCTCATCAGGGCCGTCCACGCCCAGTCTGAGATACTTGCTCTCCGCCGTCCGTTGCAGCGTGACCAGTTGGATATTCTCGTCCTCCGCCACCGCGCGCCGGATGAACTTGACCTCGAACCGGGGTTCGCCCTCGAAATACAAGATCTTTTCGCGCCGATCTTCGACGGTGATCATGACGTCACGCGCGTTGTTCTCCACCACGAGCTCGCCGGATTGCGGTGGCACGTGAAACCGGAAGAGTCGCGTTCCTGCCTCCGAGGCGGTGAGCTTCACGCGGACCATCGTGGCTTCCCGGTCTCCGGCCAGGCGGACTTCCTGTGAGTTCACGATGCGTCCGGCGTCTTCGACGTTGAGCGTGACGCGGTCTCCGCGGAAGCCAGTCTGGGTGAGCATCACGTCAACCATGACCGATGATCCCTCGAGCACCTGCTGGGGCGCCTCGACTCGACTGACCTCGATGTCGCGGGGCAGGACGTCGCGCCCGACTCCAACCGTGTAGATGGGAACCCCATCGGACTGGTATGCGAGCAGCGGCTCGGTGAGCTCCGCCGCGGCGTTGTCGGCTCCGTCGGTGACCAGGACGACGCCGGCCAGCGGCACGCCCGCGAGTTCTCGGCGCACGCCGGCCAGGGCCCGGCCCAGGTTGGTGCGGGTTTCTCCGAAACCGAGCGGCTGGCTCACGTCGTGCCGTGCCACATCACGTCCGAAACGGAAGAACCGGAGGGCAAAGCGCTCGCCCAGGGCATCGAGCAGGGTGCTCTCCTCCGACGCGAATGTGTTGGTGAGAAAGTCGCTCCGTGGCTCGCCCCCCTGATCGGCGAGTTGCATGCTCCTCGAATCGTCCAGCACCACGGCCAGGATGTTCTCCTGGGGCACGACGGTGGCCACCACCATGACCGGACGCAGCATGGCAAATAGCAGGAGCCCGAGTGCTGCCGCACGGAGACCCGCGAGGATGAGGACGTCTCGACGCCCGACCCGATGCCGCGCGCGCCGATAGGTGAGCAGCACGACCAGGAGCAGGGCCGCGACCCCGATCGCGACCATCGCGAACGGGAGCGGGGACTCGAACCCGAGCTGCCCGCGCTGGTACACAGCCGGCCGATACTTAAAGAGGAAGGAGAAGATCGATTCGAGCACCGAGGGCCCTTCTAATGGCTCATGGCGTACACGACCACGTTGACGCCGAGTTGGTAGGCAAAGTTCGAGAACTGAATGGGGTAGTAGGGATCTTCAGCCCACTCCCACGCGTCCCCCAAATCACTATTCCAGTTGATGACGACCAGGAGCCGCCCGTCTTCATCGAAGATGCCCCGGAGGGCCGCGGTGTAGCCGTCCTTCTCCCACGTCCGCCCGCCGGCGCGACCAAGCCCGACGTTAGGCACCTGCAGCACCTCGGTGAGATCGTAGAATACATGCAGCAAGGGGTGGTCGAGCGGGAGGTCGATGATGGGGTACCCCGGGAGGACGCGCTCCATCTGGGCCTGGAAATTGGCCCACTCCCAAGACCCCCAGAAATCATCGGCCACCAAGATGCCACCGGCCATGAGAAAGTCTCGGAGCCCGGCACGTTCGGTCTCGGTGAGTGCCATGTGTCCTACCTCGACGGCATACACCATGGGATATCGCCGGAGGTTGGGATCGTCGAGCCGCACCGGGTTTTCCAAGTCGTAGGCATCAATACCCGTTAGGCGCTTGAGCCCAATGAGGAACTGCCGGTCGGCCTTGGGGTAGTCGACGCTCCACCACCCAAACGTGTTGCGACGCTCCACGTCGGTGTAGACGGCCCGGGTGAAGTAGAAGGCACGGCCCTTCACGTTGGGAGTGGGCCGGAGGCGGGACTCGCCGGGCGAGGACGCGCCGCCCTGGGCTACGCCCTCCGTGGGCAGGATGGAGGCCGTCACGGCCAACGCCACCAGGCCGCTCACGGCTGCTGCCCGGATAGGGCGTGGGGTCCTCAAACGCAATCTGCCGCCTCGATTCGTTGACCAAACCCGCGCCCGCGTCTTTCCGGCTGCCGGCCGAGACTCGGGGGAGGCCATGAAGGTCCTTCACAGTTTCTTACGAATCCTAACGCCGTTCGGTTGCGTCTGTCTAACCAGCCCATCGGCCGGGACCCCCACAGTCGGCTTCAGGTCTCCTGGGGGACGGCTATCTTGAGACACTCAGAGGAAAGAGAGGACACTGATGCGAGGCCTCGTGCTTGGAGTCGCGGTGGTTCTGGGAGTCGGGTGCAGCAGTCCGACTCAGGTCGTCCAGCAGGCCGTGGCCCCTGAATCCGCAGTCACGCCCCAAGCGGTTCGGCCCGAGCGCCCGGTGCCGCCTCCCGTCGTTCCCCCAGCCCAATATCAGGCGGCCGTCGAGGGCGACACGCGGAGCACCACCGGTGCGCCCGGCGTGAGCTACTGGCAGCAGTGGACCGACTACCGAATCGAGGCATCGCTCGATCCCGCGACCAAGCGCTTGGAGGGGCGGGCTACGATCATCTATCACAATCGCTCTCCCCGAACCCTGAACGTGGTGTTTCTGCACCTGCTGCAGAACCTGCATGCCCCTGGTTCGATGCGGAATCGCCCGGTGGAGATGACGGGCGGTGTTGAGCTCACCGGCGTGTCGGCGGGCGGGCAATCGCTGAGCGAAGGCGAACTACGAAGCGGACCGGGATACCAGATTCGCGGGACCATCATGGGCATCCGGCCGCCTAGCTCGCTCGGCTCGGGGGATTCGCTCACGCTCGAGATCTCCTGGGGCTTCAAGGCGCCGCAGTCGGGCAGGATGGGATGGAATGAGGACAACCTCATCTATATGGCCTACTGGTATCCGCAGATGGCGGTGTACGATGACGTGATCGGCTGGCAGTTGGACTCGTATCTGGGGAGCGCCGAGTTCTACATGGGCTACGGCAACTATGACGTGACCATCGAGGCCCCCGAGGGCTGGGTGATCATGGGCACCGGCTCGCTCCAGAACCGCGCGGAGGTGTTCCCAGCGCCCATTCTCGAACGCCTCAGGCGGGCGGAGCAGAGCGATGAGGTGGTGGCTGTGTTGACCGAGGACGATTTCGGGCCGGGCCGTGCGACTCGGACCTCGGAGACCGGCCGGCTCCGCTGGCGCTTCACCGCGGACAACGTGCGCGACATGGCCTTCAGCGCGACGCGTGAGTCACGCTGGGATGCTGCACGCACCAAGGTGGGGGATCGCGACGGCGACGGTCAGACGGACTACACC
>JABDII010000239.1 GCA_013003805.1 Gemmatimonadales bacterium | reverse complement strand
GGCCATCATCTCGATGGCGCAGCACGCCGTCCCGAACGGCATCGGCCAAAGGCTGTTGCGCCTGGCCCAATTCACCAGGTCGTCCAGTCGGGAGATGACCCAGTTACGGGGGATCTCCGTCTCTACGACACGGCGCTCTTCGCCGATCGTTCCCTCACTGGCTTCAGACATTGTGTATCCTTCGCAAATCTCTCGGGAATCTCGTTTGACAGGCGCCGGGATCAGTCCCAGTCCAAGGCGCCCTTCTTCCACTCGTAGACCAGACCCACCACCAACAGCATCAGGAAGATCAGGATGGCAAGGAAGCCATACAGGCCGAGTTGCCTGAAGACCACCGACCATGTGAAAAGGACCACAACTTCCACATCGAAGAGGAGGAAGAGCATCGCCACGACGTAGTACTTGACTGCGAAGCGGTCGCGGGTGTCGCCGATGGGCGGGATTCCGGACTCGTAGGGCTGCGCTTTGACCGGGGTCGGCCTGTAGTTGCTGAAGATGTGGGAGCCCACCACCATGAGAACCGCCACGCCCAGGCTCACGGCAAAGATCATCAGAACAGGAACGTACTCACGCAGCATCGCCGCTCATCCACCAGATCGTGAAATTAGTCACGAAAACGCGGGCATAATAACACGGCCAACTAGGGTGTCAATAGAATGTTGGGGCAGCTTGATCCGCCTCCGGGCGCCCCTATATTGCGCTCCCACCCACCCCCGTAACTAGGGCAAGACTCAGACCGGAGCGTGCATGAGCATCAAGAGCGACCGCTGGATCCGCAGTATGGCCCTCGAGCATGGCATGATAGAGCCCTTCGAGGAAAAGCAGGTGCGCGAGAACGTCATCTCCTTCGGGCTCAGCTCCTACGGCTACGATATGCGGGTCGCACCCCAATTCAGGATCTTCACCAACGTCAATTGCACGATCGTAGACCCCAAGCAATTCGACGAGCGCTCTTTTGTCGAGTACGATGGTGACGTTTGCGTCATCCCACCGAACTCGTTCGCTCTCGCTAGGTCCGTGGAGTACTTCCGTATCCCGCGGACTGTGATGACGATCTGCGTCGGCAAATCCACCTACGCGCGCTGCGGCATCATCACGAACGTGACTCCGTTCGAGCCGGAATGGGAGGGTCACGTCACCCTCGAGATTTCCAACACCACGCCACTCCCGGCAAAGATCTACGCGAACGAGGGGATTTCGCAGGTGCTCTTCTTCGAGTCAGATGAGGTGTGCGAAGTCAGCTACGCGGACAAGAAGGGCAAGTACCAGAAGCAGACCGGAGTCACGTTGCCGCGCATCTAGGTCGCTCACCTCAAGTCAACGAACCCGGACTCGCCGCTCCAGGCCGGCCTCGCCGGCGTATTCGCGGCCCAAAGCGCCAACCTGAACGCCGCACGCCCCTGTTGTACCGCGCCCCGCAGGTCGAAGTCGGCCCGATACTCGTCGCTGGGGCGGTGATATCCGGTTCGGATGTACTCAGCCAGTATTTGCTCGCCCCAGCCCGGCATCCGCCCGATGAAATCGAGTCCGTGCCCGACGAGCACACTGGGAACGCCGGCCCTCATGAAGGCGAACTGATCGGAGCGGTAGAGGTAACCCTGCTCCGGTGACCGATCGCCCTCCAGCCTCAAACCCTCCTCCGCGGCGGCGTGTCGAGCCGCCGAGCGCAGGGTCGAATACTCTGTCCCCAGCACGACGATGTCCTCCGTAGGCCCCCAGAGGTTGACGCCGTCGATGTTGACGTTGGCAGCGATGCTGGCCAGAGGCACGAGGGGCGATTGAATGAAGGCTCTGGAACCAAGCAAGCCCGGCTCCTCGGCGGTCAGGGCCAGGAAGAGCACCGAGCGGTCGGGCCCCGGGCGCAAGCGCGCGAAGGCATCGGCCAGACAGAGCAGCAGCGCCGTCCCCGACGCGTTGTCGTAGGCGCCGTTGTAGATCGAGTCCGAATCGACGGGCTCACCGACGCCGAGATGGTCGTAATGGGCCGTGATGATGACGAATTCGCGAGCCAACTCCGGATCGTTCCCTGGAACGGACCCAACCACGTTGGCGGCAGCTAACTGGCGCACCTCGTTCCTGACTGAGGCCGACACCCGCATATCGGTCACGATCGGCCGGAACTTGGCGGACCGCGCCGACTCCAAGAGCGTGGCGAAATCGAGGCCCGCCATCGACACAACTTGCTCCGCCGCGCCTTGAATCAACCACCCGGAGTAGCGCGGGGCCGAGTCGGCCCTCTCCCGGTCGAGCGTCACTTGCTCGCCCGCCCGCACGCCGTGAATGGCATCCCACCCGTAGGGCAGCTCGGGCGAATGAACGAGCAGGGCCCCCAACGCCCCCCTGCGCGCCGCTTCGGCGAACTTGTAGTCGGCGGAGGCATAGTAGGTTGCCGTATCGCCGCGGAAGCGGCCCGGAACGTGCCCACCCGGGTCGCCGGCCAGCAGCAATAGGGTCTTCCCCTGGACATCCACTTCCTTGTAGTCATCCCACTCGTATTCGGGTGCGACGACTCCGTAGCCCACGAATACGAGCTCGACATCGACGCTAGAAACCTGGGCGGTATCCTTTGACCATACTACGGACTCCAGCCTGGCGTCGGGGCTGTATGCCGCGCCACCCGGGGCACGAAACGACAGCACCGCGAACGCGGTTCGCGCGATCAAGGGAACGGGCTGGAAGTAGCTCGTGTCGCCGATGCCCGGTGTCAGCCCGGCCAGCCGGAACTGCATCGCGATGTAGGAAGCGGCGGTTTCCGACCCCGGCGTCCCCGGAGCACGTCCCTGCAGCAGGTCGCTGGACAGGAAGCGCAGGTGGGCGTCGAGGGCGCTGGGTTGGATGGCCTCGAGCGCGATCGACGCCCCCTCTCCCGCACACCCGCCTCCGGCGACGCCAAGCAGCAGGCAGCCGACGAGCGCACTCGACCCCCGCCTCATCGATCCTCGCTCTCCTCGGCCACCTCTACGAAGTAGCGTCCGTCGCTCGCGTCGTATTCGCCCAGCCGGACGCTCGAGCCATACGGTATCTCACCCTCCCGCGTCTTACACATCACCATGTGCAGGGTCTCGTCGTCGCCCATCACTTGCGCGCGCCCCGCGCGGTAGTCGGGAC
>JABDII010000219.1 GCA_013003805.1 Gemmatimonadales bacterium | reverse complement strand
GGTCTTGCCTGCACGCACGAAATTGTCGTCGTTGGGATCGATCGGCAGCAGAACCCGAACCCGGCCCTCGGGATCGGCATGAAGTACCAACAGGTACCCGTCGCGGTCGGCCCGGACCTCGACACGCGCGTTATCGCCGCGCACGTAATGTCCGTCCTTATTCAGTGAAACGCGGATTGGCGGATCCTGAGCAACGGCGTCCAGTGTCGTCGTGGCGGTCAGGGCGACCGGGACGAGCAGTGAAGCGAGTGCCGAGGCAAACATCGAACCTCCCGGCGAAGTCAAAAAGTCTGGCAATCCGTTCATTATTCTGAGCCAGGACCGTGCCAAACGCTAAGCTATTGTATTACAATATGTTATATATCATCGACCGGGTCAATTTGTCCCAATGGGGAGACGTCCGGTCTCCCCAGGGCAACAGCCGAATCATGCCCTATTCCTGGCGGATTTCCCGGCCCTCCGCCCAGCGGTGCCAATACATCCGCATTTCGGCGACCTTACCCCGGCTCGTCTCGCAGAAGAGTGCCCCCCGGACGTCGACCCATTCTCCAGTCCGACGGCGGCGAAACACGAACTTGAATTCGGTAGAAAACCAGGGGCCGATTGCGAATACCTCACCAGAGCTAAATCTTCCCTCTGATTGATGATACCCGACGTCACGCCAATACTCCCGGATGGCGTCGAGCCCCTTCCTTGGCGGGGCGAACGGAGTCTCCAGGAACACCGCGTCGTCCAAGAAGACCGAGACCAGTAGGTCGATGTCCTGTTTGGCCCACCCTTTGCCAAAACTGTCGACGATCGACCGCCCGAGAGCGCCTGTGTCGCGCGGTTCGTCAGTAGAGGTTGCGCCCACTTCCTACTCCGGCTCGAGAGGCCGCTACGGGACCGAACGAAGAGAACCGATGATCTGGAACTTACATCCCAAGACCCTTCTGGCCATCGCCCTCGGCCTGGCGTTCGCCCGGCCGGCGGTTGCTCAGGAGGCCTGTCCCCTGGCGACAGATCGGCTCGTCGCGCTGGCGTGGCCGGCCTATCGGGCCGACTCGGTCGAGCAGGCGGACCGCTGGTTTACGGCCGCCTACACGCTATGTCGACACAGCATCGAAGCGCAGATCGGCCTGGGCTACACCAGCCTGCGGCTAGGCAGGGTCGGGCGCGCCGATACTCTCTTCCGACGCGCCGTTTCCCTCGACTCCATGAGCGCCGATGGTTGGATGGGCCTCGCTTTCGTGGGCGAGCGCACCGGGAAGCCGGAGTCGGCGGTCCGGGCAGCGGTTCGCGTCCTCGAAATCGTTCCCGGACACTTCGAGGCCCTGGACCTGCTCGATCGCCTCGACCCCGATTGGAATCGCCCGCCGGTCCAGCCCAAGACCCGGGCCCAGCGCCTCCAAGTCCAGGCGCGAACCCGTGGAGCGAGCTTCGAGGTGCCACAAGGCTCGGCCTGGGAACCGATGTATATCCGTGGTGTCAATTTGGGTGTCGCGCTGCCGGGACGATTTCCGTCCCAGTTCCCCCTGGACTCGGCAACCTATGCCGGCTGGCTCGACACGCTAGCTACGATGCATGCCAACGCGGTTCGCGTGTACACCATCCTGCCACCGTCGTTCTACCGCGCCCTCAGCGGTTGGAACACCGCCCACCCCGACAAGGCAATCTGGCTGATCCACGGAGTGTGGACCGAGCTCCCGCCGCGTCACGATTTCAACGATGCCCCGTGGAAGGATGGATTCCGGCAAGAGATGCGCCGCGTGGTGGATCTCATCCACGGCTCCGCCGAACTCGCGCCCCGGCCGGGGCACGCGAGTGGCAAGTATGACACGGATGTCTCTCAGTGGGTCTTAGCCTATATCATCGGGCGCGAATGGGAGCCGTTCGCGGTGCGGGCCTTCGACCAACGGTACCCGAACGCACTGTCGTACGCCGGCCGGTACCTGCGAGTATCCGAGGGTACCGCCACCGACAACTGGATGGCGGAGCAGTGTGACTATCTCCTGAGCTACGAAGTCGACACTTACAACGCCATCCGTCCGATCGCGTACACCAACTGGCCCACGCTCGATCCGCTCGAGCATCCCACCGAGCCCAACACGGACGAGGAGCTCGCGTGGCGGGAAATAGTAGACAGGCCGGCCAAGTACATCCGCCAGGAATACGAGAACGACGCGGTTGGCCTCGATGCTACCTTGGTTCGGCCGACACAGGCCAATCCCGCGGGATGGTTCGCCAGTTACCACGCGTATCCGTACTACCCGGACTTCATGTTGTACGATGATCGATACAACCAAGCCGCGTCCGCCGAAGGCAGGTCGAACTACTTCGGGTACCTCGAGCGGCTCACCAAACACCATTCCGGCATCCCCCTCGTCATCGCGGAATACGGGGTACCCTCGAGCCGCGGTATGGCGCACCTCCAGCCGCAGGGGTGGCATCACGGCGGACACGATGAGGCCGCGATGGCGGCGATTGATGCCAGGCTCACCCGTGAAATCAAGGAAAGTGGAGCGGCGGGCGGCATCCTATTCGCCTGGCTGGACGAGTGGTTCAAGCACAACTGGGCCGTCATCGATCTCGAGATTCCAGCGGGACACAACCCCCGATGGCTCAACGTCATGGACGCCGAGCAACAGTACGGCATCCTCGGCATGTACCCGGGAGATTCCGGGGCCACCCCGGTATTGGGTGGCGACCCGGCCGTCTGGAGCAACTTGTCGATCGTGCAGCAGACTGAGGCGATGGCACAAGACTCGGCCACGACACTGCATGTGGGGGGAGACGAAGCGTTTCTCTACCTCGCGTTGGCGTTGCCGGACCGCGCGGGTCGTCCGTTCCCGTGGGACTCGCTGGGAGTATATGTCGCGCTGGACACCTATCGAGCAGACCTGGGACAGCACCGCCTGCCGCGAGGAGTGGTACAAAGCGACATCGGATTCGAGTTTCTGGTGGATCTCGAGTCTCCGGAGCGTGGCCGGCTCCGGGTCATCCCCGAATACAATCCCTACCTGGGGCCGGAAGCGATCATCGATGGGGACGAACGAGGCGCCTTCTACCGCCGTCCCACTCGCACGGTAGCGCGCTATGATGGCGAGTTCGACTCGCTCTATGTGATCACTAATCGCGCCCGGTTTGGCCGCGACGGCACCTTCTTCCCGGCCACCGCTTACCCGCGTGGCGAGTTGCAGTATGGCAGCCACCTGGCGTCCACCCTTTCCGACTGGTACTTCGACGAAGGCGTCGGGCTCTTGGAGCTTCGTCTTCCGTGGGCTTTGTTGAACGTGACCGACCCTTCCAGTGCACGGATCCTGTATGAGGAGACCATCGATACGACCGAGGTCCATCCGCCGTTTGGGACCGTCGAGTCCGATGGACTCCGTCTCGGAGCGCTGGTGTATCGAAAGGGCGGCAGGCCCACGATCGTGACCGCTGTGCCGGCGGTCACGTGGCCAGCGAGGTGGGAGGCGCACAGGTTCGTTGCTCGCGCCTGGGAAAGGTGGTCGGTCCCGACATACCACCAGCGTCTCAAGCCCGTCTACTCCACGCTGAAGGCCCTATGGGAATCCGAATGAAGTGGGCGGGGCTGGTCGCTATTCTCGTGGCGACGGCTGGCACCACGACTGTTGCGGCGCAGGTCGGCCAGGGTGATGCCGCGTGGGTCGCAGGGCAGTATCGCGAAGCGAGTGCCGCCTATCATCAGGCCTTGGCGGCAGACCCCGGGCAGGTCCGGGCCAACTATCGTCTGGCCATCCTGGCGTCGTGGGAGAATCGATTGGATTCCGCACTCGTGTTGATCCGGCGGGCACGTGAGGCGGAGCGCGACGATCCGGATGTGCGATTCGCCGAGGCGCTCATCCTCTCCTGGGACGGTCAGTACGACTTGGCGATCGCCAAGTACGACAGCCTCCTGAGCACGACGCCCAGCATGCACGAAGCCGAGTTGGGGCGAGCCAGGACGCTCGCCTGGGCCGATCGTGTCTCCGACGCCGACCAGGCCTACGTTGACATGCTCGCGCGGAACTCCAACGACCTCGAGGCCCTGGCGGGTCGGGCCCAGCTCGCTGCTTGGCAAGGCGAGTACGAGGCATCGACGGAGAGGTACCAAGAGATTCTCGAGCGCGCACCGACCAACGTTGCGGCGCATTTGGGCCTCGGGCGGGTGCATTACTACCAGGGTCAGTCCAAGCGAGCGATCACTTACCTCGAGCGCGCCCTTGCCCTAGACCCAAACAACCGCGAGGTGCGCGACCTGCATCGCACGGTTCGCGCCGAGATACGCCCTCAGGTGACGGTGACAGCCGGGTGGTCCGATGATTCCGACGATAACACCAACTGGTGGCAGGATCTCAAGGCGTCGTACTTGTTGGTCGATGGCGTCACCGGATTCGCATCGGCCGGTCTGCTGCAGGCCAGCGACCCGCTGCGTGACGGCAACCGGTCGATGGGTGAGGTCGGCGCGACGGTCACCAGGGGCAGTTATCGCGTGACCGGGGCGTTCGGCCTCCGGCGGTTGTCTCCGGAAGGAGCCACGTCACGCACGAGCGGCAGCTACCGCATCGGGGCTATGTACCGGCCCTCGCGCCGTGTGTCGGGCGGTCTCGGGTTCGCCCATTATCCCTTCGACGAAACCGCCAACTTGATCGGTCGCGACCTGGACATCGACCAGATCGACGCTTCACTGGACATCGGATTGACCGAGACTCTGGCATTGAGCGCCGGCGGCGGTGCGGCGTGGGTGTCCGATGACAACCAACGGGTGTCGGCGGTAATGGCGCTGACCCAGACCATTCGGAAGCATTTCTTCGTGGGCGCCTTCGGCAGAGTGCTGTCGTACGACCAGCAGGCGCCAGGGTACTTCACACCGGATCGTTTTACGGTGCTGGAGGCGCGCGGGGGCTACTCCGCCGCGTGGCGCGGCTGGAGCGCGCGATTGAGTGGAGGCCTTGGCGTTCAGCAGGTCGGCGAGGGCGGCGAGAGCCAGAGCGAGTGGCACGCGGAGGTGCGGGTGTCCCGCAACTGGGCGGCGATCAACCGGGTGGAGGTCTTCGGCTCGATCACCAACAGTGCCGTGAGTTCGACTACGGGTGCCTTCCGCTACGGTACCCTCGGCGCGACCGTGAGGCTCGGCTTGTAGGAAGTTAGAAGCCTATCTGTAGCCCTATCCGGACTCGCCGTGGAGAACCGGTGAAGTTGTGCGCCCCGCGGAGCGCATTGTAGAACGCGGTCGACGCGGCACGCTGCTCAGCAACTTCGAACATCCCATCCCCGTTCCCGAACCGCTGCTCGGCCCGGATCAGGTAGACGCAATTGGGCGCTGACGGTGTTCCCGCCTGGTTGGCCCAGGAGCCGCACATGCCTGCTTGGTCAGGCTGGCCGGTCCCGAACGTCAAGTCTATCGTACCGGTCCCAAAATCCAGCCATCCGTTCCACCACGCCTCGTTGAAGTACTGGGCGCTGTCGCTGCGCCAGGCCAGCAGAGCCTCTTCCGCATTCTGAGTGGTGCCGGTTGTCGCGAACACGCGTTGGATGTTGTCGAAATGCAGGAGGTTCCGGGCGTCCACGTATGCAGTGATCGTGCTTCGTCCGATAGTGAATCCTTTGGTGATTCTGAGGTCGAGCTGCTTGGTACTTGGCAGCCGAGATCCATTGGGCTCGCCATCGAATTCACGCACGCACACATCACCTGACAAAATCGACTCGTTTCCCGACGTCCGCGGGCAGCGGGAGTATGCGGTTCCGCTGGCGAAGCGGAACGCGGTGTATACGCCGATGCCTTGGAAGATCGTCCCCAAGACAGAGCCTTCCCGCCAGTCCATGGGGAAGGCCAGGGCAAGCGCGCCCGCGACGGTGTGCGGCCGGGTCGTGGCCCTCTCGAACCCACGCGCGGATTCCACGTCCTGGTAGGAGTAACCCACAAAGCCGGAGAGGATATCACCCCACCGGCGGTCAATTCTCAATTCCACGCCTTTGACATCTTCCTTCCCGTCGTTGGTCACGAGGCGGACGTCGCGGCTGAGGTTCCTCGCCGGATCGATCAGTGGCACCGAGCGGCCAATCGCAAGAGAGTTCCGGTCCTTCACAAAGACCGCCACGTCAACCGCTGTCTCCGGGTCGGGCGTGTAACGCAGCCCCACTTCAGCCAGGTCCGTCTTCTCGAACTCGAGGTCAGTGCCGAACGTCTGGCCAAGTGCCGAGAGCTGGATGTCGGTGTTGATGCCAAGCAGCAGGGCCTCGAAATCGGGGACCTGGGCTCGCCGCGCGGCCGATGCCCTCAGCGACACCCGGTCCGACACTCGATAGCCGATCTGCAGGCTGGGGCTCACGGCACCGTGCGCCTCGTCGGCAACGAATTGCGTGAGCTCGCGACCGTCAGGCGCGGTCCCCTGATACGTGCTGGTGCGTGGGAAGTAGATGTACTGATCGAAGGTCGGGCTCGTCTGATCGAGGTCGAGGAGATAAGGCCGCTCCGCGCGGGAATTGAAGCGATCGAAGCGAATCCCACCCACGAGCCGGAAGTCCCCCAACGAGAGCTGGTCCTCGGCGAACAGCGCAAATCGAACCGGTTTCTCAATGTAGACGTCCGAGAAGGCCTGACTAGTCAGCTCATGGGAGTAATTCGAGATCGAATACCGAGCGAATTCCCCGCCGACACGGACGGTGTGGCGCTCGTCCGGTGCCCAGATCAGAGCCCCGCGTCCAACTACGCGATCCTCCTCGAACAGGCGCAGACGCCCTATTGGCCCGCCGGCCTCGGAGAATCCGAGGACTCCATACGCGTTATTGCGATAGATGTCGATCAGGTTGAACTGATCTCGATTCTCCAAGTCGTATGGCGTTCTCCGGGACCCAAGAATGTTGTCCCGGTAGTTCTCGACCAGCTGATCGTCGATCGGGAACTCGTCGAAGCCGAAGCGAAAATCCAATGGAGAAATCAGATAGCCGCCGAACGGATCACGGGAATCAACTTCGCCCTCTTCCGAGAGGGGTCCCGATTCGAAGCGGTCGGTCTGGTAGGAAATCTGAGCCTCGAATCCCAGCGGTAGGCTCGACGAAACTCCGGGCTCGAGAGCATAGCTGAGTGCGTACACCTGACTCCGAGCGCTGTTCCCGCCGAGTTGTTGCGGGTTGTACAGGTTTTGATAGTCGAAGTTCCTGCTCTGGCCTTGGCTCGTGAGCGCCGTTAGAGAGATCTGGCTTCGAGGGGAAAGACGGAAGCTCAACTTCGCCAGCGCTTCATAACTCGAGCGGGTCGACGTTGGGATGCGGACCCCGGCACAGTCGAAACTGTAGTTGCTCGCAATGTCCGGATTCGGGCTCTCGGAGAACGCATCGCAACTGCCCCTGGCAACCGCGAAGTTGGTGACGTCCACGAACGTCGTATCGCTAGGTGCGAGGAAGGAGCTAGGCACCGCGACCGTCGTGTCCACACCGGCCGCCGCGAAGAGGGGGATTCCTTCGCTTCCCGGACCCGACGGGGCCGACTTCTGTCCCTGCAGCACACCAGCGAAAAAGAATCGGGCTCGGCTGCCGAGCGGCCCACCACCGGCCGCTTGAACACGATTCAATCCGAGACCGTGATTGACTCCGAATGGCTCGTCAGACTCGTAGCTCAGCGACCCTCCCCATTGGTCGCCGCCGGTCCGCGTTATGAGCTCCACGACTCCGTCCTGTCCGTTGCCGAAGGCAACCGAGGCGGCGCCGGTTCGGACGAACACGGTTTCGAGTCCGTTGACGCCGAGAGCGGCCCCGGCACCGGAGAATCCGGCCAGATTCCCCACCAGCGAAGTCGATGCGGCCCGGCGAAAACCAGGCGTAATCGGCAGCCCGTCCAGATACAGGGCAGCACTCCCCGGCGTGCCGCCACGGAGCGCAAGGTCTCCCTCTCCGAGCCCGACGGTACCAGGCAGCAGCAATAGCCCGTCGACCACGCGGTCGATCGGCAGCGCGTCGAGCAGGTGTCCTTCAATCTGCTGCGCCGTCGCCCCATCCGGCGGGCTCACCGAATCGGAGGGCGACTGCCGCTCTTGGCCTTGCAGAGAAGCGCTAGCCAGGCATATCGCGACGACGAAGGCCGCAATTCTGGGACTCGAGCCTGGGTCCGAGGACGTCATTGGGAGGCTCCTGAAGGGGAGAACGTTCATTCTTGTGACGTGGGTCACGCGCCTCGGCCGAATGGGCTTCGAAATTGCTCCCCCACTTCCCCGCGCGAAAAACGCCCAGGGAAGCGGAGATTCCGACCTGGCGTATTGCAATCAATTATGCGAGAAGCCGTCGCAGGCAAGGACTGTCTGGTTGTTTCACAGTCACTTCACACTCTTTTCAGGGAGAGACGCTGTGTTGAAATCGACTTTCGGCCGCACACTGGCAGCGCTGGTGATGCTGCTGGCACTTGCCGGCACGACCAGCCTCATGGCGCAGACCCGCGCGAAGATCGGGGTCGGTGGTGGAGGGACGTTGGCCCTCGGTGACTTCGGGGATGCCTTCAAGACCGGTTGGCATGGACAGGTCATGGCGGTCTTCGATCTACCAGCGTTCCCCGTCGACATCCGGGTGGATGGTCAGTACGGTGAGCACAAGGATGATATCACTGGAGACGTCAAGACCAAGCTGATCACCGGTATGGTTGGCGCGCAGGTCCCCTTGGGCCCTCCGGGATCCCCTGCGAAGCCTTACCTCACCGCCGGTGTCGGCGTCACCAACATCGACGTGAGTGTGGGCTCGGTGAGCGCGAGCACGACGGAGTTCGCGATCGGCGGGGGTGGCGGAGTCACCTTCTCGCTCGGGTCGGTGAGCCTGTTCATCGAGGCTAGGTTCATGAACGCTTTCACCGACGGCGGGAGTACAACTTTCATCCCAATCACCGGTGGGATTCTGTTCGGCGGGAAGTAGGCGAACCGCTTTTCCCCATCTAACTGCCGCCTCGTCCCAGACGAGGCGGCGGTTTTTTTGGCCTACTATGACCTTGAAGGGGTATTCCCCAACTCCCGCCCCGAGGGATAGATTAGGCTCTACCTGGACACTTTTCCTTCGCCTGCGCATTGCTGGGACGCTCGTGACCACCGAACTCATCATCGACACCGACCCCGGAATCGACGATTGCCTGGGGCTGTTGCTGGCCCTGGCCAGTCCCGAACTCCACGTCCACGCTATCGTCACGGTGTATGGCAACACTACGCTGGAATACGCCACCCGAAACGCGAGTGAAATCGTGCGCCGCGCCGGCGCGTCGGTCCCCGTCGTGGCCGGATCGCCCGCGCCGCTCGAGCGGCCGCTCGTGACCGCGGTGGAAACACACGGCGAATCGGGGTTGGGATATGCGTCGGTGCCCGCGCCGAAACCGGTCGGACCAGACCCGGAGGCACTCCTCAAGGTCGTCGCCAGCCTGGAGGATCCCATCACGCTGGTGACGCTTGGGCCGCTGACCAATCTGGCCGTGGCCATCGAAGCCGACCCCACCCTCATGCGCATGCGCATCCGCCGCCATCTCGCGATGGCCGGGAATCTGGCGGCACGGGGCAACACCACACCACACGGCGAATTCAACTGCTGGTGCGATCCCGAGGCGACCGACCGGGTGCTTCGTGCCCACCTCGGCACCCAGTGGGTCGGACTGGATGTGACCCGGCAGTTATTGCTCACGGCGGAAGAGGTAGAGCGCCTCGATCAGACCGAACGGGACCGCTGGCTCCGCGACGCCCTCCGATTCTATGTCGAGTTCCACCGCGACTTCGAAGGGTTCGACGGATGCGTCATCAACGACCCCCTCTTGATCGCCCAACTGCTCACGCCGGGGACCCTGAGCTTCAAGGAAGTCGGGGTTCGGGTGCATCTCGGCGAGGGTGACGATCGTGGACGGATCGTCGCCGAGGATGACGGTACCCCAACAGCGTTTGCGACCGGGGTCAGACCGGAGCATGCGGTGGAGCTACTCAGATCCCGCGTGTTTGGTCATTGAAGAAGAGCAGATCTTAGCACTCACACGATCAATCGAGCCCCATTCGTTCGAGCACGGAGTTCCACCGGGGGTCCTCGACGAGATATTCGTCTAGGAGGTCCAAACTGGCCACCCACGTGTTCCGCCGGTCGATGGCGACGTCGAGCCAGGCGAACGCGCTGTCGACTTGCCCAGCATAGGTAAAGAGGACCAC
>JABDII010000211.1 GCA_013003805.1 Gemmatimonadales bacterium | reverse complement strand
ACGCACCACCCGGGCCCCTAACCGTCTTCAACTCAGGTCGATGCCTTCGACCAACCAGACGTCCATAACCGCGATGCGGGGCCCCAGCTCGTCCACCCCCAGGTGGTTCTGGTCTCCCGCCGTCCGAGTTCCTCGGGCAGCGCCGTCCATCTCGGCAGCGAGTTGCTCAATAGGCACGCCCTGGTGGTCGCCGGTGCGACCCTCCCACTATCGCCTACCGCGAGCGGTGCGATAACCAGATGGCGTGTACTCGATCGAACTCGGGAAATCCAGCTCTTCGATTCTCGAGCGTCCCACGTAGACCGCATCATCTATCGATCTGCTCGCCGCATAGCGCCGCATGAACTCGCTCTCCGACTCACGAGTCGGGACCTGACCGGTAAGCGCCATGCGCACGATCTTGGCGACTTCTTCGGGCCTGTCGCGTTGAGGGTAATGATCCGCCGTCGGCAAGATCCAGAAACTGCTCTCGACATCGCGGTCATTCAGGTACGTGTTCCACACATAATGGGGAATGCGCACCGGATTGACGGTGTCGGTGAGTCCCCAGAGATAGGCTACGGGGACTGGGCTGCGCGACAGGTTCTCCAGCCAACGCGTCTCGTTGACCTGCCGCTCCAGCAGGTAACGGCCCACGTAGAGCAGGGCACGCCGACCGTCGTTGAACGCGAAGATGTCGGAGAAGGCGAGTGCCTCGGGATCACCTTCGGTCTGCCGCGGTTGGGCTGCCCGGGCCTCGATCATGCGCGGACCCGCTTCCGCATCCAGCAGGGCCATCTGAAACGGAACCAGATTGGCGAGCGGCAGGAACATGCCGCTGTTGGACAGGAAGTGATAATTGATCGTGTAGCCCGGGCTCGGATCGTCGAGATAGTTGCCGAGGAAGGCGAGGCCGATGCTCACGCCACGATCATGGGTGAACAGCGCGAAATCCTCGAAGCGCACGACCTCGCGCACGAAGTGGTCCACGATCTCCGCATTCTCTGCCAGCATGTAGTTGTAGCCATCCAGCGGCTTGTCCGAGAAGCCTGAACCGGGGAAGTCCAGCGCCGCGATGTGGTATTCGTCCGCGAGATAGGGAATCATCTTGTAGAAATCGAAACTGGAATTGGGAAAGCCGTGAATCAGCACCAGTTTCGGATTCGTCGGGTCACCCCAGGTTCGATAGAAAACGTTGACCACGGCGGAGTCGTTGTCTTCTGTGGTTGAAGTCCATTCGAAGTAGTCGCCGCCCTGATACCAGTCCCGCGCGAGGTCTGAGTAGAACACGAAGTCATCGTCCTGGGCGAGCAGCGCCGAAGGACTGCCGAGAATGACGACGAAGACAGAAAGCTTGAGCACTGATTTCATGATTGATACCCGATGCTCCATCGATGAGTTGTAGGGCGGCCCCGCTCGGTCACGGCGTGTACTAGATCGGTGACGAGAGGGCCCGCTCCTGGATGACCGAAGGACGCGGTGTAGCTTCGGCCGGGTCCCGATCCATCGCCACCGCGTCGTACGTGGAGTGTCGCAGAGTCGGGATCTCCAGCACTCGGACGTAGTAGAACGCGCGCTCGTCCGGATCGAAGTCGGGGTCCACCCACACGGTGGAGAGCTCCGCGCTTCCCATGGCGTTGTCGTAGGTCAACGCCTCCACGTCGACCGTGCTTCCAAAATGTATCGTGTTGGCGGTGCTGAAGAAGGCTGACTTGCTCCAGCTTGAACGGGCTCTCGTGTTTCACTGCGATCTCCTTGTCACACAAGCCCACGAGTGCCGTGGTGTTCCAAGCCCTGGGATGGTTCTCGAGAGGTCAGGGGGTGCGGTCGAGAACGAGCGCGCTGGTCGTGGGGTTGGCGTCGTCTCCTGGATCGTGGAACAGGCCGGCGGCGACGCTTATCTCGATGGCAGGGCTGGCAGCGTCGAGGCAGGCGTAGACGTAGTTGTCGGGGTCATCGTCGGCCAGTGCGATCGGCTGCACGGAGCTGCCATCCTCAAGTCGGACGGAGACACCGAGGCGTTGGGG
>JABDII010000476.1 GCA_013003805.1 Gemmatimonadales bacterium | reverse complement strand
CCTACCCACCTACTCACCTACTCACCTACTTCCTACTCCCCGCTCCCTACTCCCTATTTCAACAGCATCTTCGCAATCGTCTGCAGCTGCATGTTGCTGGTGCCCTCGTAGATCGTGCCGATCTTGGCGTCGCGATAGAATTTCTCCACCGGATACTCGCGGGAATAGCCATACCCGCCGAAGAGCTCGACGCACTGTGAGGTGATGCGTTCCGCCACCTGGGAGCTGAACAGCTTGGCGATCGCCGCCTCCCGCACAAATGGCTGGCCGGCGTCCTTGAGGCGGGCGGCGTTGTAGACGGTAAGGCGGGCCGCCTCGAGTTCGGTTTCCATCTGCCCCAGCTGGAACTGCACTCCTTGGAACTCGGCGATGGCCTTGCCGAACTGCTCTCGTTCTTTGCAGAACTGGGTGGCAGCCTCGAGCGCACCCATCGCAATCCCGATCATCTGCGCCCCAATCCCGATCCGCCCTTCGTTGAGCGTCTCGATCGCGATCTTGTATCCCTTCCCCAAGGGTCCGAGCACGTTCTCCTTCGGGACCTTGCAGTTTTCGAGGACCAATTCCGTGGTGCTGGACGCTCGGATACCGAGCTTCTTCTCTCGCTTGCCGACCGAGAAGCCCTCAAAATCGCGCTCCACCAGGAAGGCGGTGATGCCTTTATAGCCCTGGGAGAAGTCGGCGTTGGCGAACACCACATAGAACCCAGCCTCGGCCCCGCTGGTGATCCAGAGCTTCTGGCCAGTGAGTTCCCAGTGGTCGTCCTTCTCGTCGGCCTTGCACGCGAGGGCGAACGCGTCACTGCCACTGCCGGCCTCGGACAAGGCAAACGCACCCAGGGTGTCGCCGGCGAGGCGTGGCAGATAGCGGCCCCGCTGCTCCTCGTTGGCCCAGCGGAGCACGCAGTTGTTGACCAGGGTGTTGTGGACGTCGACGTAGATCGCCGCCGAGGCGTCCACCCGGGCCAATTCCTCGATGGCGAGAGTAGCGAGAAAAAAACTCGCGCCGGCCCCGCCGTGCTGTTCGGGGATCTCGATCCCCATGAGGCCGAGTTCGAAGAACTTGGGAAGGAGGTCCATGTTGAGTTGAGCGGCGTCATCCATCGCGCTCACATGCGGTCGGATCTCCGCCTCGGCAAACTCTCGCACGGTTTCCCGGAAAAGATCCTCTTCTTCTGAGAGCTTGGTGAGGGGAACGGGCACTTCAACTAGGTCGGTGGTCATAAGGATGCCTTTAGGGAACAGGACACTTTGGATCGGAGGACCCAAGGGCCGAGCGTGATTATAGCCCGTACGTCCTGCCGGTTCAATTACCCGAGGGCCATCTTTCGTGGGCATATTAGGTTATGGCAATGAACTCAGGGCCCGCCCCCGCCCCCGCTCGGTTTCTCAACCGCCTCGGGGACGATCATCCTCTGATTGCTGTCGAGCTGCGTCCACCGCGGAGCGGGATGTCCTACGCGGAGAGCATGGACGTCTGGATCGACATGTACCACTCCATCCAGCGGCTGGCGCGGCGGGACACGCTGATATTCCTCACGGACAATGCGGTCGGACAATCCGAGGAAGAAAACCTGGCGCACTTGACCGCGAACCTGGCAGCGGACGTCGATCCCTCACGGGTCGTGCCGTTCCTTACGTGCAAACACTCGCTCGACTACTGCGTGCTTCATGCCAAGCGCGCCGCCTCATTCGGGTTCCGTGCGCTTACGGTGGTGGGCGGCGATAAGACCGCCGGTCCTTCACGGTGCGTGCCGCATGCGTCCGAACTCAGGCGAGTGCTGCGTGAGCGAGTACCTGGCTTGTGCTTCGGCGGATGGGCCAACCCGCACCGAGAGACCGATGAGCAAATCGATTTTCTGCTCGACGAGAACTTCGCTGCGGACTTCTTCCTGACCCAGATCGTCTCACACCATCAACTCGGCGTAGTGGAGCGGTTCTTGAATCGAGCTTCTCAGCGAGGTGTGGCGCTCCCGGCGGTGTTCGGTGTCTTTGTCTATCGCAGTGCCAATCCCAAGACCTTGGCACGGCTCTCCGCGTTTCTACCGGTGCCCGCCGAGGACGTGACGCGCGAGTTTGAGGCAGGGGTCACACCCGAGGAAATGTGCGTCCGCACCATCCGAGCATTGCGCGAGGTCGGGGCCAACAAGATCTATGTGAGCAATCTCGGGTTTGGCGGCGTGGACCGGCGCTATCGTCGGATTATTGAGACGCTTGACCGCTGATTTCCCTGAGCACCGCCTGGACTGGCTCGACGCGCCCAAAGGGCGCGTTGATGTGCACCCCCTGGACGAACCCTCGCACCGCCTGGAAGACCTCCCGGGCGATGGCAACACCCTCCGCTCGTGCCGCGTCGATACTCCGGTCCTGAGCGCGCCGCATCCGCTCGATGATCGACTGGGGCACGTGGATGCCGGGGACCTCGTTCTCCAGAAACTCCGCGCTCCTGAGCGAGGTGAGCGGCCAGATCCCCGCTATGAGCGGAATGCTCGGACCGCCTACGCCGTCGAGGAAAGCCTCCAATAGTTCGGGCTCAAACACCGGTTGGGTAACGGCGAATTCTGCTCCGGCATCGACCTTCCACGCGAACCGCGCCAGCTCCTTGTCCGGGTCCGAC
>JABDII010000201.1 GCA_013003805.1 Gemmatimonadales bacterium | reverse complement strand
GAACTGGGCCAGGGAAGAACGGATCATCAATCTCTCGTACTTCGTGCCCTACGCCTACCCGTTCTTTGCGCACGTTGATCCGGAAGGTGATTGGATGGGTGTCATCGACGTGGGATATGACTTACTGGAACGGACCCTCGCGCCGAGGGACACCAAATTGATCCCGGACTTCATGGTCGTGAGTCAAACAGGGGCCGTCCAACCCCTGCCGAGAGGGAGCAAGCTGAGCAGAGATTTTTCTTTCGATGCCGTGAGAATTTTTTGGAGGATTGCCGCGGATTGCCGCTTGCACCACCGGCGGGCGGCATGCGGAGACCCGCTACAAGTCAGCCGATTGAATGGTGTCCTTGTTCGAGACGGTACGATCTTCACACGCTATTCCACTTTGGGCGAGCCGCTCACGTCGGACCAATCGCTGAGCTTCTACGGCAGTGTCCTTCCAGCCCTGCGTCTTCATGCGCCGGCCCTCGCCGACCAAATTATGCAGACCGCCCTGACCGATCGTGCGCTCGAATCCCTCGGGGCCGCCAGTGATCGGTACTACGACCGGAACTGGGTATGGTTCGGAATCGCCCTCGACGGCGGTCTGCTGGGAGATCGGACTTCTTCACCTTGATCCTCTGAGGCGCCAGCCGGCCTCAATGCAGGCCACTGCGCATCGGGCCTCTCGTCGCGGTACCGAGGTTGAGCATCCGCGGCCCGCTAGTCGGGTTGCGGATGTTCCCTTTTGGGTCAGTCCTCGTTCTTGATCAGTCGCAGGACGGCCTCCTCGTCAGCACGTAGCTCGGCTTTCCGGCGGGCTTCGCGGGGCGTGCTCGAGGGAGGCGAGGGCGGGATCACCTGACCGGCCAGATACCTCTCCAGGATCGCAGGGTGGACGTAGTACTTGCGACAAACGGCGCGAGTATTTCCGAGGCGTGTCGCGACCTGATCGACAACTTTCACGATGTTGGTCTTGGCCTCACGCTGAGAGGCGGCGACCCCCACATCGCGGAGTGCTCGTGCGGCGAGCATCGTTCCGGCCCAGGTCCGAAAATCCTTGGCCGTCAGTTCCTCTGCGCCGGAAGCTTGTTGGAGATACTGGTTGATGTCGCCTGAATCCACCGTTTGGCGCTTCCCATCCTCGTCGAGATACTGGAAGAGCTCCTCGCCGGGAAGCGTGTGACAGCGCTGCACGATCCGCGCGATTCGCTTGTCGGTGATGGCCGCGGCATGCTTCACACCACTCTTTCCCCGGAACTCGAAACGCACCTCCGAGCCCGCGACGTCCACGTGACGGCGTCGGAGGGTGGTGAGACCGAACGACTTGTTCTCGCGGGCGTATTGGTCGTTGCCAATCCGAAACAGCGTTCGCTCCAAGAGCCAGACCATGGTGGCGAGGACCTTCTCACGGGTGAGGCCTTCCCGCCGGATGTCCCGCTCGACATGTCGTCGGATTCGCGGCAGGTGGTGACTGAACTCGAGCATGCGAGTGAACTTGGTCTCGTCTCGGAAGGCTCGATACCGCGGGTGGTAGCGGTACTGCTTTCGACCCTTTGCGTCCCGCGCCGTCGCTTGGATGTGACCGTCCGGCGTGGCGCAAATCCAGACGTCGGTCCACGCCGGTGGGAGCACCAACGAGCAAACCCGCTCGAGCTCGGCTTCATCCTGAACGGGCCCGCCCTCAGGATCCAGGTACTGAAACCCGGTCCCGTTACGCTCACGCCGAATGCCCGGCTCGGAGTCCGACACGTACCTGAGCCCGATGGCCTTTGCAGATTGGATCTTCCTTTGGGGCACGTCGAATGACTCTCCAATGGCTTGCGGAGGCTTCCCACGCCGGGTCACCATCCTACCCACCTCGAGCCTGGACCAAGCAAGAATCGCTCCCAGGCCACCCGGCCGCATCGTCGCTTGCCTCACCTCTTGCATGCCGCCGCGGTAGCGGAGATGATCGTGTCAAAAAGTGCAAGAATATGACGGTTTCAATAATTACTTTGAATATGGCTAATCTATTGTTGTATAATGTATTATAGAATAGTATCATCGATTACGATGTCTATCTTTAAGGCAATTTCATCTCGGCATAATTGGTGCAGGGCACTGCATGGAGGAATTTGCGGGCGATTGCGTCTACAAGTCATTGTCTTACAAGGTTTTAACTGTCAGGCTACACCTCGATTGGTGAGGCGGGTCCTATGTACCGCATACTGCTGGAATCCGGCGAAGAGACTGTCTTGGAGAATGTCGAGGATCTGCTCTACGGCATCGGCAGTGGCGTCATTGGGTCCGGAGCCAAGATCTATCACGCCCATGCCGAGAAATGGCTTCCCATTACGGTACATCCGGACTACAAGCGAGCCACCCAGATTATCGGGGAGCGGTCGGCATCCGAAGGACGCAAGAGATCCTCCGGCTCCACCACCCGTCGAACCCGGCGGAGTCGCAAGTCCAAGCCCACGCCTGCGACTCCCCAGGCGGCGATCACCGACCCCATGGCCACGCCGCGCAAGAAGCACAAGTCGCTCGATGGGCTCCCGCTGCTCGAGCCGGATGCCCTGCCGCCAGAACTACCAGAACTCGATCCGGCGTTCGGTCCCGATCCGCTGCCCCTCCAATCAGAGCTGGCGGC
>JABDII010000154.1 GCA_013003805.1 Gemmatimonadales bacterium | reverse complement strand
AAAGAAACCCGGCGACTCGACCGAGTCACGACCACGCTAGGAAAGGAGGTCGAGGAGTTCTGTCTCCCCGTGGACCCGGCCGAGAGCGCCCACCAGCCAGTCTTTGCCGCCGTCACGAGTGACCTCCTCTCGGCTCTTCTCCACGACTTCGAACCGCAACTCGACGCCATCCAGTCGATCGACGACCAAGAGCCCGCCCATCGAGCCCGGATCACCGGAAAGCGGATCCGGTATCTCTTAGAGCCGATTAGAGCGGAGGTTCCGGCCGGCCCCGAGGCGGTGGAACAACTCAAGCAATTCCAAGATCTGCTCGGGGAGTTCAACGACGCGAACATGTTCGAGATCGCCCTCGCTCGCGAGCAAGAAACGGCGACGGCCCGACAAGATCGCCGGTTTTCGGAGGCCGTGCTCAAGGGTAGGGTGCTCGATGAGACCTGGCTCCGCCGGACCCGCGAGCAGGACCCGTGTCCGGGGATTGCGGCCTTGCGCTCCCGACTGGGAGAGCGGAAACACCAAAGTTTCGAATCGGTCCAGGAGTGGCTCCGCGAGCAGGCGTTCAAGCTACGTCGTCAGCTCCACGCCATCGTGGGCGTCCTGCGTCGCACCCAGGCTCCCGATCGCGAGATCGAGCGGAAGTACCTGCTGCGATCGCTGCCCGATTTAGTGGTCGGATCGGCGGCACAATTGATCGAACAGGGATACGTGCCCGGGTCCCGGGTCCTGGAGCGCCTCCGCCGAGTTCGGGTTGGGGGGGTGGAGCGGCTCTACCGGACGATCAAGCTAGGCGAGGGCATCGAACGGACTGAGTTCGAGGAGGAGACCACCCCTCGGGTCTTCGCCGCCATGTGGCCCTTGACGGAAGGGAAGCGAGTCCGGAAACGGCGTTATCGCGTCGTCTTTGGCGAGCTCACCTGGGAAATCGATGAATTCCTGGACCATCCACTCATCCTGGCGGAAGTCGAGATCCCACACCCCAGCATCGACCCCGCACCGCCCGAGTGGCTCAGGCCGTACGTGGTCCGCCAGGTGTCCAGCGAGCCGGAGTTCCTGAACGTGAACCTGGCCTGTTAGTGGTCGGACCGCAGGAGCCTCTCGAGCCACCGGTCCCCCTCAATCGGCGTCAAGGTGAGGGCCCCTTGACGAAGGCTCCTTCCTGAATTATCCTATCATCCGGATGAACGGATGATATGACTGCTCGAGCCGATATTTTCGACCGCATGGACGCCCTAGCCGACGGCACCAGAAGCCGGTTGCTCCTGGTGCTCGAGGCCCATGAAATGACGGTCTCCGAGCTGCGGAGCGTGCTCCAGTTGCCGCAGTCCACCGTCAGCCGCCATCTCAAGATTCTGGCGGACGAGGGCTGGGTGACCTCCCGGCCGGACGGCTCGAGCCACCGTTACCGCATGGCGATGCATCGGTTCAACCCGGCCGCGCGGGAGTTGTGGGAACTCGTCCGCGCCGAGGTCGAGCAGACCACGACCGCGGCGCACGATGCGGCGCGGGTGCGAAGCGTGGTAGAAGCGCGCCGCACCAAGTCGCGCGAGTTCTTCTCCTCGGCGGCGGGCCAATGGGACGGATTGCGGCGAGAATTGTTCGGCTCGCGTCCCGAGCTCAGTGCGCTCCCTGCGTTGTTCGCCGGGCATTGGACGGTCGGGGACCTGGGCAGTGGGACGGGTCAACTCGCCGAGGCACTTGCGCCGTTCGTAGCGAAGATCATAGCCGTCGATGAGTCGCCAGCCATGCTCAAAGCCGCGCGCGGGCGGCTGGCTCATTGGGACAACGTCGAATTCCGGCGAGGAGAACTCGAGGCGCTGCCCATCGATGACCAGGGATTGGATGTTGCCATCCTGTCCCTCGTGCTGCACTACGCGGCTGACCCCGAGCGCATCCTCGCCGAGGCGCGCCGAGCGCTCCGGGTGGGCGGGCGGCTGTTGATCATCGACATGATGCCCCATGAGCGTCAGGAGTACCAAAGCGAAATGGGACATGTTTGGCAGGGCTTTTCGGAGGAGCAAATCAGCGCGTGGCTTGGGCGGGCAGGGTTCGACCGGCTGGCCTATCACACGCTGCCCCCGGACCCTGAGGCAAAGGGGCCAACGTTGTTTGCGGCGAGTGCGTGCCGAAGCGACGCGGCCCCCGCCGCCTGAACCGGAGTTGCGACCAACAGCGATATCGGACACACTGATCGTTTCTTTATAAGGAGTCGCCATCGTGGGTACGACCGCTTCTATCACGCATCCTTTCACGGCAGCCCGCGAGGCCGGCCGCGATCCGTATAAGGTTGCGGATGTGACCTTGGCTGATTTCGGGCGGCGAGAGATTCGCCTGGCCGAACATGAGATGCCCGGCCTCATGGCATTACGCGCGCAATACGCAGGAACGAAGCCGCTTGCCGGAGCGAAGGTCATGGGCTCGCTCCACATGACCGTGCAAACTGCCGTTTTGATCGAGACGCTCGTCGACTTGGGCGCCGACGTGCGCTGGGTGTCCTGCAATATCTTCTCGACGCAGGACCATGCCGCTGCCGCGGTGGTCGTCGGCCGAGACGGGTCGATCGCGGAGCCGAAAGGTGTCCCGGTCTTCGCCTGGAAGGGTGAGACGCTGGAGGAGTATTGGTGGTGCACCGAGCAGGCACTCATGTGGCCCGACGGATCCGGGCCGAATCTGATTCTGGACGACGGGGGAGACGCAACCCTCTTGGTGCACAAGGGCGTCGAGTTCGAGAAGATCGGGGCCGTGCCGGTCTTCTCGCCGGAGACCGAGCCCGAAGAATACGGCGTCATTCTCGAGCTGCTGCGTGACCAGTTCGAACGGAACCCCAGCCGTTGGACCAAGGTCGCGGCCGGCATCAACGGTGTCTCCGAGGAGACCACGACCGGGGTCCACCGCCTGTATCAGATGATGGAAACGGGCACCCTGCTCTTCCCGGCCATCAACGTCAACGACTCCGTGACCAAGAGCAAGTTCGACAACCTCTATGGGTGTCGCCACTCGCTGACTGATGGCATCCTGCGGGCATCAGATGTGATGCTGGCCGGCAAGGTCGCCGTGGTGTGCGGGTATGGCGATGTCGGGAAGGGATGCGCCCAGGCGCTGCGCGGTCAGGGCGCACGCGTCGTCGTCACGGAGGTCGATCCCATCTGCGCCCTCCAAGCCGCGATGGAGGGATACGAGGTCACCACCCTGGAAGACGTCGTGGAGACCGCGGACATCTTCATCACGGCAACAGGAAACAGGGACATCGTCACGGCCGAGCACATGGCGCGGATGAAGGACAAGGCGATCGTCGGGAACATCGGCCACTTCGACAACGAGATCGATATGGCCGGGCTCGCCGCGACGAAGGGCATCAAGCGGATCACCATCAAGCCGCAGACCGACCAGTGGCTCTTCGCCGACGGTCACTCCGTGAT
>JABDII010000122.1 GCA_013003805.1 Gemmatimonadales bacterium | reverse complement strand
GTGGAGGAGGACCTCGAACGCTACCCCGGGCGAGCGATATCCCAGCAGTCCTTCAGCGACTACCAGGTGCCCTGAGCTCGAGATGGGGAGGAATTCAGAGAGGCCCTGCACCAATCCAAGCAGAAGGCCTTCCCACCACGTGAGCGTCATGCGAGGGCGTCGTGGTAGAGCGCCTCATACATTGGGACGACCGTCTCGGACGAATACACGCCTGCTCGCGCGATCGCGGCTTCTCGCATGGCATTATAGCGGCCGGGGTCGCTCAACAACTCGACCGCGCGGCGTCCCATGGCTTCGACCGAACCGACGGGTTCGAGAATGCCGTTCACGCCGTCTTCGATGAGCTCAGGCACCCCTCCGGCCCGGGTGCTCACCACCGGCGTGCCGCAGGCCATGGCTTCGAGCGCGGCCAGGCCGAAGGACTCGGACTGCGACGGGAGCAAGAAGAGATCGCACGCCCGGAGCAAACTGATGACCGACTCGAGCCGACCGAGGAACCGGACGTTCTCCTCGACGCCGAGTGCTCGTGCTTCCTCTTCGGCCAGATCCCTATCCGGGCCGTCCCCGATCATGACCAACGTCGCCTTCATGTACCGGTGTATTCGAGCGAAGACTCGGATCACGTCCTTGACCCGTTTGACTTCTCGGAAATTCGAGGCATGACCGATCACCCGGTGGTCCGGTGGTGCCAACCCTTCACGTGCCGAGGACTCGTTGGGATGGTATTCCCCGAGGTTCACGAAGTTGGGAATGACCCGCAAATCACACTGGACGCAGCCGAAGGCGCGGTTGGTTTCATCCTTCAGGTATTCCGACACGGCGCTCACCCGGTCGGATTGCTCGATCGAGAATTTGGTGATCGCATAGAAGCTCGATTCCTGACCCACCAGCGTGATGTCCGTCCCGTGCAGGGTCGTAATCACCTTGACGGGGATCTGATCCGCCAGCATCTGCCGGGCCAGGAAGGCCGTGGTGGCGTGTGGAACGGCATAATGCACGTGCAGTACGTCGAGCTTTTCCCGCAGGACGACTTCGTGTTGCTTGGAGGCGAGGGCCAGCGTATAGGGGAAATACTCGAACAGGGGATATCGGTTGATCCGGGTTTCGACTTCATGCAAGAAGACTCGCTCGACGTACCCCCTGAGCCGGAACGGTGAGGCGTAGGTAATGAAGTGGACTTCGTGGCCACGCTCGGCTAACTCGAGCCCGAGTTCGGTTGCGACGGCACCCGAGCCGCCGTAGGTGGGATAGCAGGTTATTCCTATGCGCATAGTCGATCAGCTGGTCAATTGATACGCTCGGCAGCGTTCATGCGTGCCCGGAGGATTTCCAGGCTTCGGCGATCTGTTTCGCGAGTGCCTCCGGCGAGGCCGTTGCGTCCAGTACCAGCGGCTCTGCCGCAAGCTGATGCCGGAACCACGTTTCTTGCCGCTTGGCGTACTGGCGCGTACTGGTGGCCACCGCCTCCGCAACGCTCTCCCGGTCGCGGTGCCCGTGAAGATACTCAACTGCCTCCCGAATCCCGATGCCGTCCAGACCGGGGGCGCGGGGAGCGAGCCCGTCAGCGAGCACCGCGGCGACTTCCTGAATGAGGCCTCGCTCAACCATCTCCCTCGCCCGCCGCTCGATCCGCTGGTGAAGGACCTGCCGCGGCACCGTGAGCACGACATACCACGGATCGATCGCGCCGCGAATCTTAGCCGACCGCTGCCAATGGCTGAGCGGTCTACCCGTCAACAACGCAATCTCTACGGCACGGCTGGCTCGCTGTCGACCGCCACCGGCGAACGTAGGATCGAACCGGCTCGCGTATCGCACCAACTCCAGACCGTCGAGAGTCGCCGCCCATGTCGCCAGGGCTCTGCGGCGCCTGGGGTCGAGCTTGGGCTCGAGGAACAGGCCATCGGCCAGAGCCCGAACGTACAGTCCTGTCCCACCCACCACCACGGGCAGATGTCCCCGCCCCCGGATCTCGGTAATCCACCGTGCCGCATCGGACGCAAAC
>JABDII010000107.1 GCA_013003805.1 Gemmatimonadales bacterium | reverse complement strand
CGCTGGATGGTGTCGACTACCTGGGCCCCGACACCGGCGAAGGGCCAGCCCTCCTCGACGACCACGCAGCGATTGGTCTTGACGACCGACCGCAGAACCGTCTCGGTGTCCATAGGGCGGATGGTGCGGAGATCCACGACCTCGGCCGAGATGTTCTCTCCCGCGAGTTGCTCGGCGGCCTTGAGCGCGACGCCCACGGTCTTCGAATGGGACACGATCGTGACATCCTCACCGAGACGTTTCACGTCGGCCACGCCGATCGGCACGGTATACTCTCCTTCCGGTACCTCGCCCTTCAAGTTGTAGAGCATTTCCCCTTCGATAAACACTATTGGATCATCGTCGCGTATGGCGCTCTTGAGCAGTCCTTTGGCGTCCGCCGGCGTGCCAGGCATGACAACTTTGAGTCCGGGGATGTGGGCGTACCATGACTCGAACGCCTGAGAGTGCTGGGCGGCGAGCTGAAGTGCCGCACCACCGGGACCCCGGAAGACCACGGGCGCCCCCACCTGGCCTCCGGACATGTACCGCATCTTGGCCGCGCTGTTCACGATTTGGTCGATGGCGAGCAAGGCGAAGTTGAACGTCATCATCTCGATGACCGGGCGGAGTCCAACCATTGCGGCCCCAACACCCACCCCGGCAAAGCCCAACTCGGCGATCGGGGTATCGACGACCCGCATCGGGCCGAATTCCTTGAGCAGTCCACGTGAGACCTTGTAGGCGCCATCGTATTCGGCCACTTCCTCACCCATCAGGAAGACCCGATCGTCGCGTTGCATCTCTTCGCGGAGCGCCTGGTTGAGCGCATCGCGGTAGGTCATGGTGGCCATTATTCGGGCTCGGCGTACACGTCGCTGTAGAGGGCACCAGGCTCGGGGTCGGGCGCCGATTCCGCGAACGCGATGGCGTCGTCGATCTCCACCTTCACCTCGGCATCCATCGCCGCAAAGGCCTCATCGTCGATGTATCCGTGTTCTGCCATGTACCCACGGAGCACGGCGATCGGATCACGCTGCCGATACTCCTCCACCTCTTCCTTGCTCCGATACGTCCCATGGGCCGCGTCCGACATGGAATGCCCAACGTAGCGATAGGTTCGCAACTCGAGCAGGCTCGGCCCGGATTGCTCGCGGGCCCGTTTGACCGCGCGGTCCATGGCGGCTTTGACCGCCAGCACGTCCTGCCCGTCTACCACCTCCGTCTCCATCGCGTATGAGTACCCTCGGTGCGAGATGTCCATGATCGCGCTCGCCCGGGCGAGCGCGGTTCCCATGCCATAGCCGTTGTTCTCGACCACGAAGACGGCCGGGAGCTTCCAGAGCGACGCCATGTTGAGCGCTTCGTGAAATGAGCCGATGTTGACGGCGGCCTCACCAAAGAGGCACACGCTCACCTCGTCCGTGTCCCGGTACTTGCTCGCGAACGCAATTCCCGCCGCGAGGGGGATGTGCCCGCCGACGATGCCGTGACCGCCCAACAGCCGCCGCTCAGCATCGAATAGGTGCATCGATCCGCCCTTGCCGCCCGAGCACCCCGCCGCCTTGCCATAGAGCTCGGCCATCACTGCGCGAGCCGACATGCCCCGGGCGAGGGCGTGCCCGTGGTCCCGGTAGGATACCGTCACGTAGTCGTCGTCGCGAAGGGCGGCCATGCACCCCACGGCCACGGCCTCCTGGCCGACGTAGAGATGCAAGAACCCGCCGATTTTTCCTAGGGTGTAGGCCTCGCCCGCCTTCTCCTCGAAGTGCCGGATCACGAGGATTTGGCGGAGCCAGGCGCGGCACTCTTCCGCGGTGGCCGCGAGCGCGGGCTGGCGCTTCTGCTTCCGTGCCGTCGTACCAGCCATCTATCGGGCCCTCGACTCCTTCGCTTTATCGACTTGTTCCCACGCGTGATAGGACGAGCGGGTCAGCGGGCTTGCTTCGACATGACTGAATCCGATGTCTCGTCCGATGTCGCGGAGCTCGGCAAATTCATCCGGCGTGTAATAGCGCGCGACCGGGAGGTGGCCGTCGGAAGGGCGCAAGTACTGCCCCAGCGTCAGAATGTTCACGTCGCTCCGGCGGAGGTCGTGCATGCAGGTAACAACCTCGTCCCATTCCTCACCCATGCCGAGGATGATTCCGGATTTGGTGAGCGCATCGGGCCCGCCCATCCCCCGGGCATTATCGAGGAGGGTAAGCGCGCGCCGGTAGTTGCCACCGGGGCGGGCCAGACGGTAAAGCCGCTCGGCAGTTTCCAGGTTGTGGTTGAGAATGTCGGGCTCCGCATCCATCACGATGCGGAGGGCTCGCTCAGAGCCCTTGAAGTCGGGGATGAGCACCTCGACCGA
>JABDII010000103.1 GCA_013003805.1 Gemmatimonadales bacterium | reverse complement strand
GAGCCCCAGTCTTGCCCGATGTGAACTCACCCATGTCGCACGCGAGCCGATCGATGCGGCACGCGCAGTGGCGCAGCACGACGACTACGAACACTGCCTCACCGATCTCGGGGTGGAGGTCCAGTCTTTGCCTCCCGGGCCCGACTTGCCCGATGCGGTCTTCGTCGAGGATACCGCTATCGTCTTGGACGAACTGGCCATCATCACGCGTCCTGGTGCGCCCTCCCGCCGCGCTGAGACCGCGACGGTCGCGGACGCACTCAGACCCTACCGAGAGCTTGCGTCTATCGCGGCACCCGGCACGGTCGATGGAGGAGACGTCCTGATCGTAGGTCGCCGCGTATATGTGGGGCTATCGTCTCGCACTTCCCCGTCAGGAGTCGAGCAACTTCAGCGGATACTGGCACCTCTCCGCTATCACGTCACGCCGCTGCCAGTGAACGGATGCCTTCACCTCAAATCGGCCGTGACACAGATTGCGCCGAACACGTTGCTCATCAATCGCGACTGGGTGGATGCCGGAGCCTTTCCAAACATGCGGCTCGTCGACATCGATCCCTCCGAGCCACACGGAGCCAACGCGCTCGCCATTGGAGACTCGGTCGTCTTCCCTGCCGCGTATCCGCGGACCCGGGATCGACTCGAGGAGCTTGGCATCACGGTTCTGCCGGTTGATGTTTCGGAGTTGGCCAAGGCCGAAGGCGCGGTCACGTGTTGCTGCCTCCTCGTTGAGCGGTAGCGCCAGGTCCCAGGCCGGCTCCCACAATCACCGGAGGTCCCATGCTGGGCGGGAAATCCTGGGAAGAATGGATTGCGCAGTACGGCCAGAGCCATCAGCATCCCATCAATCGGATCTGCCACACGATCGGGATTCCGATGATCGCCGTCTCGCTCCCACTTTTCCTGGTAGCGATCGTGGTCCCAGGGCTCTGGCTCGTCCCGCTGGCGCTGTTCGTGATCGGCTGGATCCTCCAATTCGCCGGGCACGCGGTGGAAGGGAAACCGCCTGAGTTCCTTAAGGATTGGCGTTTTCTGTTCGTGGGCCTCCGATGGTGGGCGGCCAAGATCAGAGGCAAGGCGTGAGGCCCGGAATCAGGGCTTCCGGACGATCGGTTCTCTAATGGATAACAAGGACCTCGTGGGAGCGGCATTTGCCGCCAACGAGCTGGTCGACTACCAGGACGGCTCCGTAGTCAGCCGGCTGGTGCTCAAGCAGAAGAGCGGGTCGGTCACCGCCTTTGCCTTCGATCGAGGGGAGGAACTGAGTGAGCACACAGTACCCCACGATGCGTTGGTGCACGTGACCGATGGCGAAGCCGAGATCTCGGTTTTGGGCGCTTGGCACCGGGTTGGGTCGGGTCAGATGATCATCTTGCCCGGGGGCGAGCCACACGCCGTGAAAGCGACCACACGCTTCAAGATGATCCTGGTGATGCTCACGGCCTGAGAGACCGACGATTGCGCCTCACCTCTCGGACGGGCAGCTCACTCTTCGATAGGGGAAGTCGATCCGCCGGAGCTCCCCTCCCCGCTCACCTTCGATCCAGCCAATGAGCGAATCGGCGCCCACTCCGTCGTAACCGATCCGCTGGGGGAAGTCGTGTTCGAGGTCTTCGAAAACCAAGGCGGTATCGCTCACCAAGATGGCCGGGAACTGGGCCGACTCCTGACCCGAGGGGTGCGCCTCATACACCAAGCCCGTCGTGTCCCCTCGGATGAGCACGAGTTCATATCCTACCAGGCGCCCGTCGCGTACGGAGCGGCTCATTCCGACCATCGCGTCGCCTCGAGGAGCCATCCACTGTTCCTCGATGGTCCGGTCGCCCGACCCGCGCTCCCAACACCCGCTGAGCCACCCCGCGCGATCGATCCCGGTTGGGCTTTGCGTAGAGTAGGCCGGCGGAGTGCACGAGAGGAGCGCCAGGAAACCTACGAGGCAGCCGTAGGGGCCCAACCTAGGAATCAGACGCATACCTGTCCGCTCCCATGAAATGAAGTGAAACATAGGGCTCATCCCCGACCACCCAGCTGTCGTGGCCCGGGCCGATGGCGAACAGATCTCCGGCGGTGAGATCGAGTTCACGTCCATCGTCCATCAGGACCTTGGCGTGGCCCGCCAGGACCAGGCCCACGTGGTCCACCTGGCAGCTCGTGGCTCCGGTGGCAGCACCCACATGCTCGGACCACTTCCAGCCCGGCTGGTACGACGCCCTTCCGATGGTCATCCCGCCGACGGTGGCCAGTTCGAACTTTCCCTTCTCGAACGTGCGGGTCTCGTCGGGTGTCTCGAGCCGCTTGATGATGGCGCGCACCGGCAGCTCCTCCTCGCTTGCTTGTCTCAATCTTGCCGCAGACTCTCCAAGGCTCGCCGAACGTAGACCGGCACCATGTCTTTTCGCCACCCGATGGTGAAGTCGGTGTTGTCGAGCGGCTTGGCCGGGCGGGCGGCGATCCGCGCCGCCTCCGCAATGGTCTCGTCCGACAGCTCCTGACCCACCAGGCACGCGGCCGCCTCGTCACTCACCACGGGTGCGGATCCTACCGCGCCAATGACGATGCGAGCATCCGACACCATGTCCCCACCATTGGTACGCACCCAGACCGCGACACCCAACACCGGGAAATCGAACGACCCACGGCGCCGAAGCTTCTGGTAGTCTGCCCGGGCGCCTCCGAGCCGTGGAACCTCGACCGAGATCAGCAACTCGTCAGGCTGTTTGGCCAGGTAGTCGATTCCGTCGTTCAGATACAACTCCCGGGCGCGAACCGTACGGGCGCCACCCGGCCCTTCGAACTGGATGCTGGCGTCCAGGGCGATCATGACCGGGACCAGGTCACTCGACTGCACCGCCCAGCACCGCGGTGACGACGGTGCCACCCAGCAGATGTCGCCGTCCTTCTTCATGCAGAAGTTGATCGCCTTCCGCCACTCGTATCCCTGGTCGTAGTAGTTGCAGCGCGTGTCGAGCAGGAGATTGCCTCCCACCGTGCCCATGTTTTGAAGCAACGGTGTGGAGATGACGGATGCCGCTTCGGCGATCACCGGCCATCCCTGTCGAACGGACTCACTCCTGATGAGCTCGGTCAGCGTCACGCAGGCGCCGATCACGAGAGTGCCGTCCGGCAACGGCTCGAGTCGGTGAAGCTCCGGAATCCTCCGGATGTCGATCACATGTGCCGGCGTCTGGACCCGGCGCTTCATGTTGGGATACAGGTCGGTGCCGCCCGCAACGAAGGCCGCCCCCAGGCCGTGTTCCACCTTCTGAGCCAACGCCTCTTCCACCGTACGCGGAAAGCTCGCTGTTACTGGCGGGAGTCTCAGCATCAGCCTCCTCCCGCCGGCATCTTCTCGGGCTTAGTTGCTCGTCCGTCGCCACCCTCGGCCGGTGTAGGGACCGACGTGGGCGGGGGCCAGCGCACCACTGGGGTGGCGCTCGGTCCGTAGCGCGGCTCCTTACCCTTGGCTTTGGCCTGGATGGCCTTCAGGACCTTGGGTGCGCTCATGGGCACCTCGTCGATCCGCACCCCCACCGCGTCGTAGATGGCGTTGGCTACCGCCGGAATCACGGGCAAGAGAGGGCCCTGCCCCGCTTCCTTCGCCCCGAACGGGCCGTTGGGATCCGGATCCTCAATGATGTAGGTGGTGACGTCGCACATCTCGTGCGTGGTCGGGCTCTTGTACTCCAGCATGGAGGGCCACTTATGCACCAGGTTTCGGTTCTCCCGGTACGCCATCTCCTCCATGAGCGCCTCGCCCAAGCCCATGTACACGCCACCCTCGATCTGCCCCACGACCAGCGCCGGATTGATGCTCTGCCCCACGTCGTGCGCGATCCATATTTTCGGAACCTGCACCATGCCGGTATCCGGATCGACTTCGACCTCGGCGACGCACGCGCTGTAGCTGTAGGCCGGCGACGGCCCTACCCCGGAGCCGCGGTAGCGTCCCGTCGAGCGAGGCGGCATATAGCTGCCCACCGCCCCGATGGTGCCTTCCGCCGACTCGGCCAAGACCACCGCCTCGGCGAAGCTCATGCTCCGCTCCGGCTGCTCGACGTCGAAGACTCGGCCCTGGACAAAGGTCAGCCGCTCGGTCGGCACTTCGAGCTTGGCTGCAGCCGCCCGGGCGATGAGCTGCTTGACCCGTTCAGCCGCCTGGACAGCGGCTTGCCCGGTCATGAGGGTGACCCTGGACGAGTAGCTGCCGAGGTCGACCGGCGTGAGGTCGGTGTCAGCGGTAACGACCGCAATCTCTAGGGGATCGAGCCCCAACACCTCGGCGACGATGTAGGCCAGGACCGAGTCGGATCCCTGGCCGATGTCCGTCGATCCACAGAACACCGTGACCCCTCCGCCGCGATCGCACTTGAGTTGGACGCCGGAATGCGGCATGGCATTCCAATAGATGGGCAGGCCGGCCCCGGTGATGTACGACGAGCAGGCCAGGCCCAGGCCCGTGCCGTAGGGCAGCTTCCGGAAGCGGGCCTTCCAGTCGGAGCCCGCCACCACCTTTTCGATCGACTCGCCCAGGCCTATCGTGCCGATCTTGAGATAGTTGGCGGTCACGGAGTTGGGCGGCTGCAGGTGCCGGAGCCGCAGCTCCGCGGGATCGAGTTCGAGCCGCTCAGCAATCTTGTCGAGGGTCACCTCGACGGCGAACCGTGGTTGGGGCGTGCCGTGCCCGCGCTTAGGGCCGCACGGAGGCTTGTTGGTAAACGCCCGAGCCCCGCGGAAACGGTAGACGGGCACTTGATAAGTGACGGTCTGGAGGGCCCCAGTGTAGTAGGTGCTCGCGACGCCATAGGAGCCGTAGGCGCCGCCGTCGAGGTAGGACTCGAAGTCCATCGCGGTGATGGCCCCATCTTGGGTGACCCCGGTGCGCACGCGCATGAGCACCGGGTGGCGACCGCGGTGGCAATAGAACACTTCTTCCCGGGTGAGGCAGATCTTGACTGGTCGCCCAGTCAAGATCGCAAGTTTCGACACCACGATCTCATGGGGGAACGGATCGCTCTTCCCACCGAACCCGCCACCGTTTGGCGTGGCGATCACGCGAATCCGGCTCGGGGGCAGCTCGAGGACCTTGGCCAAGGCACGGTGGACATAGTGCGGGGTCTGGGTGCTGGACCAGAGGGTCAGCCGGCCGTTGCGGTCGTACCGCGCCACCGCGGCGTGCTGCTCGATGGGCAGGTGGGTGTTCCCATCATAGAACAGGAGGTCGTCCTGAATCAGGTCGGCTCGCTCCAAGCCTCGATCGACGTCGCCAAATTCGAGATGGATCAGCTTGTGGATGTTTCCATCGTCGGCGTAATCGTGAATGGCCGGATCGGGCGTCTCCGCTGCTTGTGCCACCGAGCCTATCGCCTGAAGGATTTCGTACTCAACCTGGATCAGGTCGATGGCGTTAGTCGCCACGTCCTCATCGGCGGCGGCAACCGCTGCCACGCCATCACCGATGAATCGCACATGATCAGGAGCGAGAGCATGCTCGTCTTGGCTCACCGGCAGGATGCCGAAGGGAATCGGCAGGTCCGTTCCGGTGATCACCGCATGCACCCCGTCCAACGCCTCGGCCCGGCTGGTGTCGATCTTCACGATTCGTGCGTGGGGGTGCGGGCTCCGCAGCATCCGGCAACTCAGCATGCGGGGAAGCACCACGTCGTCCGCGAAGATGGTGTCGCCGGTGCACTTGGCTGCGGCGTCGACCTTGGCCCGCGGTGTCCCCACCACCCGATATCTCCCGCCGGAGTCGCTATTGGGACCCATACAGTGACTCCTTGGACGGCGCTGCGTGTTCCCCGCGCATACGAGCCGCCGCCAGCTCGATCGCCTCGTAGATCTTGATGTAGCCAGTGCAGCGGCAGAGGTTCCCCGCCAACGCCTCCTTGATATCCTCACGGGTCGGGGCGGAGTCCTCCTCGAGCAGCGCCTGGGCGGTGAGAAGCACACCGGGCGTACAGTAACCGCATTGCGCCGCGCCAACTTCGACAAAGGAAGCTTGGAGGGGATGGAGCGCCGGACCCTCCGCCATCCCTTCGATAGTGGTGATCTCCTGATCCTGGTGCGCCTGGGCCAGGGCGAGACATGACAACACCGGCACGCTCTCGACCAGAACGGCGCAGGCGCCGCATTCGCCGAGCTCGCACCCATGCTTGGTCCCACGAAGGCCGAGATCCTCCCGGAGTACCTCAAGGAGCGTCTTGTGGGACGCGAAGACGATCTCGTGGACCTCGCCATTGACCACGAACCGGCCGGGAACCTTGTGGGTACGCGAAAGAGCGATCGGTTGGGACATGAGAGATAGTCTCTGGTCTTTAGGCTCGAGTCATCGGTCCTTAGTCTAATGACTAACGACTAGTGACGAGTGACCGCCATCCTACAAGGGCTTCAACTTCGCGAGCACATCTGCCACCACCTTGGCGGGCACCCGGCACGCGAGGCTCGCCCGCCGCGCCCGCCAGTCGGCGCTGCGAAGATGGTCGGCCAAGACCACGCCGCTCACCGGGAGCCCGTCGGGCAGCGGGACCTCGAAGGGGTACCCTGTCGCGGCACCGCTGACCGCGCACATGAGCGCGAGCCCCGCGCGCTCGTTGTACCGGGCCGGGGAGACCACCAGCGCCGGACGCCGGACCAGCGAGGCATTTTCGGCGCGCGGTCGAATGGAAACCCAGACCAGGTCGCCACGGTCGGGGACTACCAGACTTCGCCTCCCGCCGGCTCACCCCAATCGGTTTCGGTATGCCGGTTCTCGGGGGTGATCCCCTCGACCAGCTCCTCGAGTTCGTATTCGCGGCCAATAGGTGTCACCACGATCCGACCGGCGGAGACGGAAATGTCGACCGGGGTGCCGGGGTCGAGACCGGCTTCTGCTGCGAACGCCTTGGGAATCCTCACCCCTAAGCTGTTGCCCCATTTAGATATACGCGTTTGCATGATACGATCTCGTGTGTATATACATTGAATATACTAGTTCGGCACGCTCTGTGCAAACCAAGCCGCCCAGTCTGTCCATCGTTTTCAACCAGCGTGCTGCTGCCTATACTTTGTGCCCATGACATCATCCACCCTCTCGCGGCTCCGAGCCTTGGTCGTCGGCCTGGCGTTTCTTTTCGCCACCGGCGGACGCTCGGTGGTGGATGCAACGCTCTATCACCACGATGGCGACAGTCTCGCGGGGCGGGTGCACGTCGAGGCGGTCGACGGGAACTCGTGCCACGCCGAGAGCTGCGTCCTGAATGCGCTCGCGGTGCCTTTCAGGACCGGTTCCCTCGCGATGGACGAGTTCCACGTACACGCGCTGCCGGGATCCGGGTCCTTCGATCAGCCTGCCACGCCGGCCCGCTCCTCACTTCGCCCCCTTCAAACCCAACCACGAGCTCCTCCGACGCGATCATAGTGCCCCCATCGCGGCGCCAGCACGCCCCGGCACCGCCGTGTCATATGAGGAATCACTATTCGTGGAGTGGGAATGCGTCGATACTATCACCTGGCAACCGTTGTCGTAGCACTCTTCAGTTTGGCCGCTCCGAGCGCGCTCGCGCAGGAGCCGCTCAGGGTATCGGTCGATTCGCTGAACCAACGGATCGCAGCACTCGCGGCGAGATTGGATTCACTCGAGGCCGGAGTCTGCCCTTCTCCTCCCGTCGAGGCCACTCCCCGGACCCCGACCGGCGACCCGGCCGTCGATTCCTTGGCTGCTTCGGTCTCGCGCCTCGAGGGTCGGGTGGGCAAATTCACCGCGGCCCAATGCGCGGCACTCGTGGCAGGTCGAGCGACCCCGGATACGGTGGACGAGCTTGCGGCCATTCGTGCGG
>JABDII010000101.1 GCA_013003805.1 Gemmatimonadales bacterium | reverse complement strand
CCTCACCTGCAGTATAACTCACCGCCCGTCCAGCAACCGCTCGTACAGCTCCACGTGCCGGCGCGCCATCACTCGGCGGGTAAACTGTTCCTCCACCCGGGCACGGCCCGCCTCCCCCATCTTCCGTACCAGCGCCGGGTCGGCCGTCAGGGTCTCGATGGCGCCGGCCAAGGCATCGACATCACGGAGCGGCACCACGAACCCCGTCTCCCCCGCGATGTTCACATCGCGCACCCCGCTCGGCAAATCGGTGGTGATCACCGGCCGCCCAGCCGCCATCGCCTCGATGGCCACCAGGCCGAACATTTCGTTGACCGACACCGACGGTAAGACCAAGAAATCGGCCGCGACCATGCGAAACGGGAGATCCTCATCCGGGAACTCGCCAAAGAACCGCACCCGGTCGGTGATGGCCAGCGCCTTCGCCAGGGTCTTGAGACGCGGCGCCTCCGGACCATGCCCCACAATGTCGAGTTCGACATCCTCGACCTGCTGAAGGGCGCGAAGCAGGAGATCCACCCCCTTCCATCGCACCAAGCGGCCAATGAAAATCGCGCGCGCCGGTTTCCCACCCGGAGGGGGTGGCACCTCCATCCAGCGTCGTTCGTCGATGCCGAACGGAATGACCTCGACCTTGCTCTCGAAACCGACCAGCTCGCGACAGAGTGCCACGTGGGAAGAGCTGGGAACCACGATGGCCCCGGCCCGCCGGAGGGTCCGATGAGCCAACCGGGGTGCCAATGGACCGGGGCGGGCATCCTGATGTTGGGTGACCACCAGCGGCGTGCGCCGCAACCGAAGCAGGCACGCGAGGTCGGCGAGCGAATGCGGATGATGGACGTGGATGAGATCCGCTGACTTCCAGGCCGCGGTCAGATACCCCGGAGCGAGTTCCTGCGACCCCACTGCCCCGAAGGAGAAGGCTCGGGTGACGTTGTGCTTTTGGCGGCGTTTCTTTGACCAATCCCAGCGGGTCTCCACCGCATAGACTTCCGCTTCGTGGCCGAGCTGCGCCGCGCCCTCGGCCAAGCCCTGGACCACGCGTTCGCGGCCGCCGGATCGAGGCCAGTAGTATTTCGCCAGATGGAGAATCCGCACGCGCCACCGAACCCAGGTGAAAGAGGAAGGCCCCCAAAGGTCTCAACAGCACCAAAAATACACCCTCTTGGAGGAAAATCCCTGCCCGGTCATCTTAGGACGTGGTTCCGCACACATGAGCCGGCCCCGACCACCGGTCCGCGTCTCCTCTTCAACTCCTCGGTGAGCGAGTGCAAGCAATCGTTGTGTCCCGAGCCGCCGCGGACCCGGCACACCGCGCGGTCCTCAAAGCACTCGTCGGACTGAACTGGCGGGTCACCGCCGCCGTCCCCCACCGCTGGAAGAGGCCGGGCCGTCAGGAACCGCTCCTCACCGCCACCGGAGAAGATGGCGGCGTCCGTATCGTGCCGATCACCGTCAAGACCACACGCGGGGGCCGGCCCGGCGGAGCTGAGCGCTGGGACGCTCGCGCGCTTCGGCGCCTCTTCAAGGATGTCCGGCCCGATCTGGTGCATCTCGAAGCCGAACCCACGACTCGCGTCGCTTCCGCCGTGACCGGCATGTGCCGGGCCGGAGGCCTCGACATCCCTACCGTCCTCGAGACATGGGAGAGCCTGGCCCCCCGCCGGTCGCGGTCACTCCGGGAGCGGGCCAATCGGACCCGGAGCCTGTCCCGTCTCAGCGGACTCATCGCGGGGAGCTCGCACGCCGCCGAACTCATCCGGGCCGAGTATCCCCGCCTTCCAACGATCGTCATTCCCGATGCCGCCCGCGACATTCCATCGAGCATCCCGGCACGACCGGAGGAGCGATTCACCATCGCCTGCGCTGGCCGGCTCATTCCCGAGCGCGGAGTGGATCTCTTGTTCCATGCCTGCGTCACGCTGCCGTGCTCGTGGAGCATTCGGGTGATCGGGACGGGCCCGGAGCAGGAATCGCTGGAGCACCTGGCCGAACAGCTCGGCATCGCATCGCGGGTCACGTGGCACGGTGGCCTGCCCCACTCGGCCCGGCAGGTGATCTGGCCCGAGGTCGATTGCATCGCCGTCCCATCCCGGCGGACCGCGGACTGGGTCGAAGCGAAGACTCCCTTGCTCCTCGAGGCCATGAGCCACGGGGTCGCGGTGGTGGCCGCCGACACCGGCTCCCTACCCGAGGTCATTGCCGAGGCTGGTATCGTGGTGCCCGAAGGAGATGTGGACTCGCTGACCCAGGCACTCGAGCGTCTCTCGGTTGCCCGACTCCGTCATGATTTGGGCCGCGCGGCGCGCCAGCGGGTGATGCAACACTTTTCCCCGACAGCCATCGCCAAGCAGATGGCAGATGGCTGGACCCGATTCCTCGGGGCGGCGTGAATGCGGCCGGTGGAGCCCCGAAGCCTGAGTGCGCAACCCCTTGACGGAATGCTACTTACGGGCGATCTTCGCACCTCATGACACCACCCCCCGTACCAGTATGGTCCCGTGCGACACGACGCTGGCCACTGCTCGTGTTCCTGGCACTCGCGCTCGGGCCAGCTTCCATCATGGCGCAACAGCCAACGCCAGAGGAAGCAGCGGCCCTGCTCCAGCAGCAGCCCGAGTTGGTGGAGGAACTTCGCAACCGCATTGCTGCGTCCGGCCTGACCCCGAATCAGATCCGAGCCCGGCTCGAGGCCGAGGGCTACCCCTCCACTTTTCTCGACGCCTATCTCGTCGGGGCGGACACCGTCGGAGTCCCAACGCCCGACAATGCGATACTCGACGTGGTCGGGTTGCTGGGCATCACCCCGCCCGAGGAGATCGACTCCCTCCGAGTCCTCACGGATTCCGCCCAACTCGTCGCGGATTCGCTTCGCGCTGACTCGTTGGCGCAGGCGCCGGAGGAACTCCAGATATTCGGCTTGGACGTATTCAGGCGCAGCGGCACCGAGTTCGACCCGGTGCTGGCGGGACCGGTCGACGAGAACTATCGACTCGGCGCTGGCGATGTCTTGGTCCTGATCCTCACGGGCGACGTGGAGCTGGCCCACAGCCTCGAAGTGAACCGCGAAGGATTCGTGGTGATTCCGCAAGTCGGCCAGGTCTTCGTGGCCAACCTGACGATGGCGCAACTCGAGGACCTGCTCTATGCGCGGTTGTCACGGGTGTACTCCGGAGTCCGGCGAGGCCGCGGTGGAACCACACGATTCCAGGTCACGGTTGCCCGGCTCCGGACCATTCAGGTCTTTGTGGTGGGTGAGGTCGCACGGCCTGGATCGTTCCAGGTCTCCGGCGCGGGAACGGTCCTCACGGCCCTCTATGCCGCGGGCGGCCCGACTGAGAATGGGAGCTTCCGCGACATCGAAATTCGGCGCGGAGGCGAGCTGGTCAGCACACTCGACGTGTACGCCTATCTCCTTCGGGGCATCAATACCCACGACATCCGCCTGCAGAGTGGTGACGTCGTCTTCATTCCGCCGCGGGCTCTGCCGGTTTCCATCACGGGCAAAGTCGTGCGGCCCGCCATCTACGAGTTCCGCCAGGGCGAGACCCTGCACGATCTGATCACGGCCGCCGGCGGATTCACGTTTGACGCCTTGCGTCGCCGAGTCCAGGTCCATCGCACACTCCCACCGGCCGCGCGCGCGGTGGAGGGCCAGGAACGGACCGTGATCGACGTCGCGGCGGATCAAATAGCCGGCGATTCGGGATCCGCGTTTGCGCTGGCCCCCGGCGATTCGGTCGTGGTGTTTTCCGTCGCTGCGCGACGGCGCGGCTACGTCACAATCACTGGAAACGTGTGGACGGCGGGACCGGTCGGATTCACCCGCGGGATGCGGCTGAGCGACGCTATTCAGCTGGCGGGTGGGCCCAAGCCCGATGTCTATCTCGGCCAGGTACTCGTGACTCGGCTGCTGAGTGATTCGTCCAGGGTGCAGCTGCGCTCCGCGTTCCGTGACTCGACGGGCACGGTCACGGACGACATCGTGCTCGAGGACGAAGATGAGATCACCGTCTTCGGCCGTACCGCCTTCCGGCCAGAACGCTTCGTCACGGTCACCGGGGCCGTCCGGGAGCCGGGAGAGGTGCCATATCGGGACGGGATGACGCTCAGGGACGCCGTACTCCTGGCCCAAGGGTTGACCGAAGACGCCTATTTGGGCGAGGCGGAGATTGGGCGCATACCGACGGATCGCACCAATGGAGCCCTGGCTTCGACGATGCGCGTGCCTCTCGACTCCACCTATCTGGTCGAGCGCGGGCCGGACGGAGCCTACCTGGGGCCGCCGGGCATGCCCGCTCCTGCAGGAGGGGCGGA
>JABDII010000085.1 GCA_013003805.1 Gemmatimonadales bacterium | reverse complement strand
CATCCAGGTCTAGTTCCCCGTCGTCGGTCATCGGGACCACCCGAAGTGTCGCGCCCGTCTGTGCACATACCATTTGCCAGGGCACGATGTTCGAGTGGTGTTCCATTTCCGTGATCAGTATCTCGTCCCCCGGGCCAGCGACCGATCGTCCGTAGCTCTGGGCCACCAGGTTGATCCCCTCAGTGGTGCCCCGAACGAAGATGATCTCCCGGGCCTCGGCTGCGTTCATGAAACTGCGCACTCTCTCACGCGCGGCATCATAAGCCGACGTGGCCCGTTCGCTCAGATAGTGGAGCCCGCGGTGAACGTTCGCGTGGCTAGACTCGTAGTACGCCGTCATGGCGTCGATCACCACCCGAGGTTTCTGGCTGCTCGCTGCGTTATCGAGATAGGCCAAGGGCATCCCGTAGGGACTCTCGGCGAGTATTGGAAAGTCCTGGCGGACGCGCGCCGGATCGAAGTGGATTCGCATTCCGGGCGCCGGGGTTGAAACCAAGGGTTCGGACGCCATGGTCATTCGGCGCGTGCGCTGCCCCGCTCCAACCGCTCCCGGACAAGTGCTTCGAGGTGCTCCGCTACTGGCCGCGTCTGGATTTCCTCGATCACATCGGCGGCGAAGGCGTAGGTCACCATCGTGCGCGCATCGGACAGGGGGATCCCGCGCGTCTGGCAATAGAACAGGGCTAACTCGTCCAGCTGACCCACCGTCGCGCCGTGGGTACACTTGACATCGTCGGCGAAGATTTCGAGCTGCGGCTTGGTATCGACCTTGGCCGTCTCGGAGAGCAAGAGGTTTCTGTTGGTCTGCTTCCCGTCGGTCTGCTGGGCTTCCGCCCGTACGTACACCTTGCCGTTGAACACGGCGTGAGAGCGATCGTCGAGCATGCCCTTGTAAATCTCGCGGCTAGTGCAACCTGGCTTGGCGTGTTCGATCCGGGTCTGGTGGTCGAGATGTTGAACCCCGTGACCGACGTAGAGCCCGTCCAGTTGAACATGTGACCCCTCACCGTCGAGCACCGTGTACACGTTGGTGCGAGACAACGCGCCCCCCATGGCGAACGAGAACGACTCGAAGTGGCTGCTCCGGCCCTGCCACGCCTCGATTGTCCCAACGTGATAGGCCGCCTCGCTCTCCAACTGCACCTTGCAGTGATTGACGCGGGCCCCTTCCTCCAAGAAGATCTCCGAGACCGTGTTGGTGAGGTAGCGCTGCTCCGCCAGTGAGACATAGCTCTCCACCACCGTGGCCTGGGCATGACGCCCCGCGACGATCAGGGTGCGGGGATGGGTCGCCCCGTCGGCGGCGCCGGGTGCCGTAACGAAAACCAAGTGGACCGGGTGTTCGAGCACGGCATCCGCTGGCAGGACCAGCAGTGCCCCGTCCGCCATGAACGCCGTGTTGAGGTCTGTGAACGCGCTCGGCGCGTTGACCGCCACTTTGGCGAGATGGGCTTCAACCACTTCCCGCTGGGAATCAAGCGCCTCCCGGAGGCTCAGCAGCTGCACAGAGGACGGGATGCCATCAAGACGCGAGAGTGCCCGCACAAATCGGCCATTCACAAACACCATACGGGGCCAGTCCTCGTGCCCGAAGAGATACGGGCGGAGAGCATCGAGCCCCGGCAGTGCCTCGGGCGGGTCCAGCAAGCGGAACTCGCCGGTCGCAATCGGCTGCAGGTTCGTGAAGCGCCAGTCCTCGTTCTTCCGTGTCGGGAACCCCGCACGCACGAAGCGATCGAGCCCGGCTTCGCGGAGCGGCCGAATCCAGGACGGGGAGCCCCCGCCGTTCTCCGTGAAGCGCTGGAACGCGTGGCGATAGGTGTCGAGTGTCACGCCGCGACCTCGTGGACCCAGTCGTACCCCCGCTCCTCGAGCTCGAGCGCGAGTTCCTTCCCACCCGATTTCACGATCCGCCCACCAAACAACACGTGCACGTAGTCCGGGACGATGTAGTTCAGCAGCCGCTGGTAGTGGGTGACGACGATTGTCGCGTTGTCCGGGCGGCGGAGGCTATTCACGCCCTCCGCGACGATTCTCAACGCATCAATGTCCAATCCAGAGTCGGTTTCATCCAGCACCGCCAGTTTGGGCTCGAGCACTGCCATCTGGAGGATTTCGTTGCGTTTCTTCTCTCCACCAGAAAACCCGGCGTTGACCGCACGACTCAGGATATCCGAGCTCCAATTGACCAGCGACAACTTCTCCTCCATGAGGTCCATGAAGTCGATTGGGTCGATCTCATCGAGCCCTTGTCGCTTCCGCTTCTCATTGTATGCCGCCCGGAGAAAGTACGCGTTGGAAACCCCGGGGATCTCAACTGGGTATTGAAAGGCCAGGAAGATCCCTGCCGCAGCGCGCGCATCCGGTTCCGACTCGAGCAGGTCTTGGCCCTCGAAGAGGATCGAGCCCTCCGTGACCTCGTACGCCGGGTGCCCCGCCAGCACCTGAGCCAGCGTGCTCTTCCCGGACCCATTGGGACCCATCACCGCGTGGATCTCGCCGGCGTGCACCGTCAGGTCGATGCCCTTGAGAATGAGATTGTCCTCTGCCTTCGCATGCAGATTCTTGATTTCGAGCACTCTGGTGTTCCTCACCGGTTAGGCATGGAGAGAGGCGGCGCACGGCCACAATTGGCCTACCCCACGCTCCCTTCGAGACTGATGCCGAGAAGCTTCTGCGCCTCGACGGCGAATTCCATGGGCAGGGTCTGAAAGACGTCCTTACAAAACCCGTTGACGATCATCGAGATCGCATCTTCGGTGTCGAGGCCCCGTTGATGACAATAGAAAATCTGATCCTCGCCGATCTTCGCCGTCGAGGCCTCGTGTTCCACCGCGGCAGTGTTGTTCTGCACATCGATGTACGGGAAGGTGTGCGCCCCGCACTCGTTCCCGATCAACATCGAATCGCACTGGGTGTAGTTGCGGGCGCCGTCGGCCTTCGGCAACACCTTCACCAGACCTCGATAACTGTTGTTCCCGTGCCCGGCCGAGATGCCCTTCGAAATGATCGTGCTGCGCGTGTTCCGGCCGAGGTGGATCATCTTGGTGCCGGTATCGGCCTGCTGGCGCCCGTTGGCCACCGCCACGGAGTAGAACTCCCCAATCGAATTGTCCCCTTGGAGCAGGACACTGGGGTACTTCCAGGTAATCGCAGACCCAGTCTCGACCTGCGTCCAGGTGATCCGAGAGTTGCGCCCGGCGCACTTCCCCCGCTTCGTGACGAAGTTGTAAATACCGCCGACGCCATGCTCGTCTCCAGCATACCAGTTCTGCACGGTCGAGTACTTGATGGTGGCATCATCCAATGCCACGAGCTCAACCACGGCGGCATGCAGCTGGTTGGTGTCACGCATAGGAGCCGTGCACCCTTCGAGGTAGCTGACCGAGGCGCCTTCCTCCGCGATGATCAGGGTCCGCTCGAATTGACCGGTGTCCGCGGTGTTGATGCGGAAGTAGGTTGAGAGCTCCATGGGGCAGGTTACGCCCTTGGGAACAAACACGAAGGACCCATCACTGAAGACGGCTGCGTTGAGGGCCGCAAAGAAGTTGTCGGTGGGAGGAACCACCGACCCCAGATACTGCTCCACTAACTCGGGGTGTTCTTTCACGGCTTCGGAGAACGAACAGAAGATGATGCCTTCCTTCGCCAACGACTCCCGATAGGTCGTCGCCACCGACACGCTGTCGAAGATGGCATCGACCGCGACTCCCGAAAGGCGCTTTTGCTCGGAAAGGGGGATCCCGAGCTTCTCGTAAGTCTCGAGCAGCTTAGGGTCGACCTCGTCGAGACTGCCCAGCGGCTTCGCGGTCTTCGGGGCCGCGTAGTAGATCATGTCCTGGTAGTCGATCGGCGGGTACGTGACGTTGGGCCAGTGCGGCTCCGTCATCTTGAGCCAGCCGCGATACGCCTTGAGCCGCCACGCCAAGAGGAACTCGGGCTCCTGCTTCTTGGCAGAGATCAGCCGGATCGTGTCCTCGGTCAGCCCCCGAGGCACGACGTCGGATTCGATATCCGTTGTGAAGCCGTATTTATAGTGGCTCTGAACCAGTGATTCGACCGATCCGCTCATTGCTTGGTGTTCTCCGTCGGGCGCCCCATCGCTTGGGGCATCGGGGTGAACTGCACGTGATACTCACAGGACGCGCATCCGCCCAACACGTGGGCTCGGCGCTCGACTTCCGCCGCCAGGACCTCGGCGAGTACCCGCCGCTCCGCGGCACACAGCTCGGGAAAGCGCTCCGCCACCGAGCGGAGGGCACAATTGTGCTCGGTGAGCGTGCCGCTTTCGCCCGTGCCTTCCCACTCCGCCATGAACCCTTCTTGCGACAGGACCTGCGCGACGACTTCCAGCCGGCGGGGCCCGGTCACTCCCTCGAGCTCAAGGGCCAGTTTCCGTTGCAGGTGGTCGAAGTGACGCTCCAGGAGCCGCACCGCGCCGGCCCGGCCTTCCTGCTCGACCATGTGGTCCAATAGCTCGGTCAGGGTCTGCTCATACCGCCGGGGAAACAGGGCCTCCCCATCCCGCGAGAGCCGGTACACGAAGACGGGTGCCCCAACCCCGCGCTGCTCCCGGTCATAGGCAATCAGGCCCTCGGCCTCGAGTTCGCGGATGTGGTGGCGGATCGCGTTGAGCGAGAGCCCCAACTTGGCCGCCAGTTCCTTGGCAGTGAGGCCCGCCGAGCGCTTGAGCTCGACCACGATGGACCCCCGAGGGCCGCGATACCCAACAGGGAGGCCGGCCGCCTCCTTGAGCTGCGAAACAGTATGTGCCATGGCCCCAATCCTACCGGAAGAATCCCTGATTGTCAAATTTTATATAGCATTTTTAGTGTAAATTCTTAAGTACTTACTGTATAACATGTTATGGTGCCCCTCTCGGTGCAGTCTGGGGCCTGTCTTGTAAACCCCACCCACAAGCACGAGATTACAGCCGCTCGTCACTTTCGACCGCGGGGCCCGAATGACTGTTCACCGCATCCGCCTCCTGGGCGACCCGATCCTCCGAGCCCGGTGCGATCCGATCACCAAGCCGAAGTCGGCCGCCGTGCGGATGGTCCTCGACGACCTGAGAGACACCCTCCGGGACTGGCAATCACGATTCGGCAGCGGCCGGGCAATCGCCGCACCGCAGATTGGCGCCCCAGTCCGAATCGTCTACGTCGAGATGGAGGAGCCGTGGCCCCTGATCAATCCTGAGATCATCGACATCGGCAATGAGGATTTCACGGTCTGGGATGACTGCTTTTCGTTTCCGCAGCTCTTGGTCCGCGTTTCCCGGGTCCACCGGGTCAAAGTCAAATACCTGGACTTGAAAGGCGCGGTGCACGAGGTGGACCTCGAAGGCGATCGAGCGGAGCTTCTGCAGCACGAGATCGACCATCTCGACGGCGTGTTGGCGGTCGACCGGCCGCACGGCCTGGATCCGTATTGTCTCCGGGAAGAATGGAATCGCCACTACGCGTCCAAGGGACGCTACGGCAAGCCTGAGCCGAGGACGGCTTCCTATTCCACCCCGATTGCCGAAATCTTGTGACGCGGCGTCCCGAGCCCTTCCCCTCGGCGAGCCGACTTACGTAGCACTCCATCGGCGAAATCCTCCATCCCATCACCGCCGGCATGACTGAGCGAACCATCCTCTTCCCGCCCAAGGATGTTCCTCTCCGGGAAGACGTTCGGATGCTCGGCGCTCTGGTCGGCGAGATGCTCCGGGACCAGGGTGGCGAGGATTTCTATCGCAGGGTGGAAGCCGCCCGGCGCACGGCCATCCGACGTCGGGAAGCAGATCCGACAGCGGAACCCGAACTCATGGCCCTCCTCGAAGATCTTTCTCCTGGAGCGGCGGCGGCTCTCGTAAGGGGGTTCGCCGCCTACTTCCAGGTCGTCAACGTGGCTGAGAAGGTCCATCGCATCCGCCGGCGGAGAGACTACCTCCGCGAGGGGGCGGTGCAGCCAGGGAGCCTCGAGGACGCCATCCGCCGTGTCCGTGCGTCGGGTTGCAGCACGCAACACCTGCGAGAAGTACTCGAGTCCGTGTCGATCGAGCCGGTGTTCACAGCCCACCCGAGTGAGGCAACCCGCCAAACCATTCTGGAGAAGGAACAGCGAATCGCGCGATGCCTGGTCGAGCGCCTCGACCCGTCGCGGACGGTCCCGGAAGAGCGCACGGCTATGGCGCGGATCCGATCGGAAATCACTTCGATCTGGCAGACGGAAACTCATCCCACCATGCGCCCCACCGTGATGGATGAGCTCGATCATGCACTCTTCTATGTCGACCACATCATCTACGACATCATCCCGCCATTCTACGAGGCGGTGGCTGCTGCCTTCGACTCCGCGGATGGCACCGGCGTTGCTCCCGATGAATGGCCGCGGTTGGTGCGATGCGCGTCTTGGATCGGTGGGGACATGGATGGCAATCCTAATGTCACGGCCGACACGATCCGGGAGGCGCTTGCCCGACATCGCGCCCTCATCATCGAGCGGTATCAGGCGGAGGTTCTCGGCCTCGCTCGCATTCTGAGCCAATCGCGCTCACGGATTGAAGTTGCGCAGGACATTGGGGAGAGGTGCGCGCGATACGCCGATCAGTTCCCCGACGCTTTCGCCTCGGTCCCACCCCGGCACCGGGACATGCCGTACCGGGTGCTCTTCCACTTGATAGCGGCACGCCTCGCGGCAACCCTGGACGAGAGCCGGGCTGGATATCCCGATGCGGCCGCGTTCGAAGCAGATCTCCACGCTGTGGCTCAGAGCCTTACCCATCACAAGGGAGTCCACGCCGGGCTCTTCGCGGTGAAGCGCGCCATCCGCCGCGTTCGCACATTCGGATTCCACCTGCTTACGCTCGACGTCCGGCAAGATGCCCGAGTGCATCGGGCTGTACTCGGACGGTTGTTAGACCGATCGGACTGGGAGACACTCCCGAGCGCCGAGCGGACCCGGCAGCTTCGTCGCGCGCTGGCGAGTCCGGATCCTCCGCCGGGCCAGACCGACCCAGAGGCGAAGCAAGCGCTCGATGTTTTTCGGGCGATCGCTGAGTGTCACTCTCGCTTCGGCCATCGGGCAATTGGCCCGTTCATCACCAGCATGACTCAGGGAGCCGACGACGTGCTCTCGGTTCTCGCGCTCGCTCGCTGGAGTGGTCTCGCGGATCACCACGGCGCCGTACCGCTCGACGTGGCGCCGTTGTTCGAGACGGTACCTGATCTCCAAAACGCCCCCATGATTCTCCAGGCCCTAGCCGACGACCCGATATATCGCAGCCACCTTGAGAGCCGAGGGAACCGGCAAGTGGTGATGGTGGGATACTCGGACAGCAATAAGGATGGCGGTCTGGTCGCCTCTCGTTGGGCCCTCCACGAATCTCAGGCGGCCATGGTAGACACGGTTGACCGCGCGGGAATCCAGCTGACCGTTTTCCACGGACGCGGCGGCACGATCGGCCGCGGAGGCGGCAAGGAGGACCGGGCGATCCAGGCTGCCGCGCGGGGGGCAGTCCGGGGCCACCTGCGCCTCACCGAGCAGGGCGAGGTGATCAACGCGAAGTATGGCCTCAGGGCGATCGCACTCCGTTCGCTAGAGCAGGTTACCGCCGCCGTTATCGTGGCCACAGCACTGCCGCGTGCGGCCGAACCGCGCGAGGCAGCCTGGCAGGCAGTCATGCAACAGCTCGCCGAGGTCAGCCGGGGTGCCTATCGTGCACTCGTGTATGACAGCCCGGGCTTTGTCGACTATTTCCGGGAGGCCACCCCGATCGATGTCATCGAGCGCATGCAAATCGCGTCGCGACCACCAGCTCGGCGCTCCCGCGCTGGGATCGAGGATCTCCGAGCGATTCCCTGGGTCTTCGCCTGGACCCAAAGCCGGCACTTGCTGCCCGGGTGGTACGGATTGGGTCAAGGGTTGGAGGTGGCGCTGGAGCACCACGGCGAGAGCATGCTGCAAGAGATGGCACGAGATTGGCCGTTCCTTCGTGCCGTACTAGATGATGCCGAGATGGTACTGGCCAAAGCCGACATGGCCATCGCGGCACACTATGCGCAATTGGCTCCGAAGGACAGTCGTGATTTCTTTCCCCGGATCCGCAAGGAGTTCGACCGCACCGTCGATCTGATCCTTCGCCTCAAGAGATCATCAGCCTTGCTCGACGACGATCCGGTATTGCAACGCTCGATCCGGCTAAGAAATCCGTACGTCGATCCGATGAGTCTTCTGCAGATCGACCTCTTGGCTCGCTGGCGCGCCTCGGGGCGGACCGATCCGGAGCTCTTTCGGGCGCTCCTGGCATCAGTCAACGGGATCGCCAACGGACTCCAGAACACCGGCTAGAGGACCGGCGGAGGGCACCGCACTGGCACATTGGACTAGCTACATCATCCTGGTCGCGGTTGGTTTCGCCGCAGGGGCACTCAATGTCATCGCGGCCGGTGGCTCACTCCTCACCCTCCCAGTTCTCATTTTTCTCGGCCTCCCGCCCACTGTTGCCAACGGTACGAATCGAGTCGCGATTCTGGTCCAGAACGTCGGCGCGGTGTGGAGTTTCCACCGGCATCGGGTCATCGATTGGCGTTGGATCCCGCGGGCTGGTGTCCCCGCTGCACTTGGTGCGGTCTTGGGCGCCTGGCTCGCCATCCGGATCGGTGACGACGCCTTCCGGCGTATCTTGGCAGGGGTCATCATCGCCGCCGCGGCGTGGACTCTGTGGGACCCTTTGCAGCGGCGTCGACCGGCGCCTGGTACCGAGTCACAGCACTGGGGGCCGGGATTCGCCCTCATCTTCTTCGGCATCGGGGTCTACGGTGGCTTCGTCCAGGCCGGGGTGGGCTTCTTGGTCCTCGCGGCCGTCACAATTCTCGGGCTCGACTTCGTGCGGGGCAACGCCCTGAAAGTCCTGATCGCGCTTCTCTTCACCCCACTCGCGCTGGTGGTGTTCAGCCTGAGCGGGAAAGTGGACTGGGTCGCGGGAGCGGCGCTGGCGCTGGGCAATCTCTTGGGAGGGCTCATAGGTGTTCGCCTGAGCGTGCTCAAGGGCCACCGGTGGATCCGGCGAGTGGTGATGGTGACGGTGGTAATCTTTGCCATCCGGCTCTGGATGGCTCCGTAGATCCGGCTAGACCAGCAACCCGGTGCCACGTTTGCCAGGCCGCAGACAGGGAACCGACATTGCCCGGGTGCCAAGGCGACGAGTACCAACACACCTGGAACACGTCGGCCCACTGGCTTCGATTTAGCCGGTTCGACTCACGTCACGTGTCGCTCTGTACCGCCCACTGTGCCCCTTGCGCCGGTTCCAAAGCGTCCTTATACCTTTCGGCGCAATCGTTGAACCCGTGGGCGTCGACGGCCCTTGCCCTGAAGGAGCAGAGCATGACGTACGTAATCGCTGAACCATGTATCGGCGTAAAAGACCGGGCTTGTGTAGATGTTTGCCCCGTGGATTGCATCTACGAGGGCGAGGATATGCTCTACATTCACCCGGAGGAGTGCATCGACTGTGGTGCGTGCGAGCCGGAGTGCCCAGTGACGGCGATCTTCCCCGAAGAGGACGTCCCCGAGGAATGGACGTCGTATATCGAAAAGAACAAGGTGGTCTTCGAAGGCGACAATCCGCCGGGGCCGCCGCAGCCGCAACGCGGCGGGTGATCGTCCGTATGGGGGGACACCCAGTCGCCTGACGGGAGGACCGCGCACGTGGGCCAGAAAAGAGAGGCGACCCGCGGGGCCTTACTACACTTGGCCGAGGCCCCGGGGCCGTAGAGAGGATCCTACAGGCGGGAGTGTCTAACCCCTAGCTCCCGCTATCCTACCATACGCCGCCACTAGCTGGTCGGTTTCACGCTTCGTAGGAACTCGCCCAGAATCCCCGTCGTCGTTTCAGGCTGCTCCATCGGGACCAGGTGCCCCGCATTGGGCACCACCATCAACCGAGCCCCGGGAACGGCAGCAGCCAAGGCCTCTGCGAGCGACGGCGGTGTCAGGCGATCTTCTTCGCCAACCACGACCAGCGTGGGGATTCCGGCCAGGGTCTCGAGCACTTCGGCGTAGCCACGTCTGTCGCGCATGGCCGCGAGCGCTCCGAGGAATCCGACGAGGGGGGTCGCCCGCATCATTCGGCGCAGTGGCTCCACCACGGTCTCTGTCTTGGACCGACTCTCTGCGCCCAGAAGCTTGTCCATCAACTCTTCGACGATGGGGCCAACACCCTCCTGCCGAGCGCGTTCGGCCATACGGTCTCGGCCCTGGCGGCCTTCCTCCGTGTCTGCTCCGGTCCGCGTGTCCATCAAGACCAGAGCACTGACCCGACTCCGGAACTGGCGCACGAACTCCAGGGCGATGTAGCCCCCCATCGACAGGCCACAGATGCTGGCTCGAGCATGGCCTACTCGATCCAACACCGCCGCGAGGTCTTCCGCGTAGCTCGCGATGCTATAACCACCGGTCGGGCAGTCGGAGGTGCCCATCCCCCGGAGATCAGGCGCGATGCAGTGGAACCCATGGAGATGGTCGATTTGATGCCGCCAAATGGTGCGGTCCAAGGGGAATCCGTGGATGAGCAACACAGGGTGGCCCCGGCCGGATTCCTCGATGGCAAGGGTCACCCCGCCGCCGACTGTGAGACGATCGACGTGCCGTGGGGAACGATCATCCACCTGAGCCCTCCCATCGAAGGTCGCGATAGAAGGTAAGATTGAAGGGATTGTCGTCGGCACCAACCAGTCGAACTCGAGGAGACCCTATGCGTCCCACCACCGACTACATCCGTCATGCCGCCCGACTAGCTCGACAGCTCCAACTGGAGGCGGCGACCGGCGCTACCGCCCCGCCGGGTGAGGATTTCTACAAGACCCTCAACAAGGCTTTCGAGGAGATCGCGGCCGGGCTCGAAATGGTCTCGACACGCGATTGAACCGTCACCAGATACGTCATTCCGATGTAATACAACAATTTACGGGTGTTTAGCAGATGACAACATAACGATACTGTCATGCTAGTGACTGGACAGTATTGTAATAGTGTATTGTGAGCTTGCGCCTCACCCCCGCCACTGAGACCTTTGAGGCGTGCCTCACTCATCTCGTTCGGTTGCGCCGCAAGAGGTCCCCGAGGGGGTAGACTTCGTGAATTCGGCCGCGGCCCTGCGCCGGCTGGCCAGGGCGATCCGCGGTGCGTCTCTCCTTGCCGTAGACACCGAAGCGGCCAGCTTCCACCGGTTCAAGGATCGGGTGTATCTCCTGCAGGTCTCGACCCGAGAACGCACGGCCGTGATTGATCCTCTCGCCGTCGAGGATCTGAGTCCCATCGGGGCGATGCTGGCGGACCCAAAGATCGAGATCGTGTTCCACGACGCCGATTTCGACCTTCGTTTGCTCGACCGCGACTTCCACTTCAAGGTGGTCAATGTTTTCGACACCAGGATAGGGGCGCAGTTCATCAATGAACCCGCGGTCGGTCTTGCCGCACTCCTCTCAAAGCACCTCGGTGTCACGCTCGACAAGAAGTTCCAGCGCGCCGACTGGTCGGCCCGGCCGCTTTCCCCCGAAATGATCACGTACGCGGCGATGGACACGCGGTTCCTGCCACAATTGCGAGACATCCTCCGAGAGCGTCTGTCGGAGGCCGCGCGACTCGACTGGGCGCGGGAGGAGTTTCAGTTACTCGAGCGAGTCCGCTGGGCCACCCGAGGGAATGGCAAGGATGCCTATCTCAAGATGAAGGGGGCCAAGGCCCTAAAAGGTCGGCCCCTGGCCGTACTACGAGAACTCTATCGGTGGCGCGACCGCACCGCTCGACGCGTGGATCGTGCACCGTTCCGCATCCTGAACAACGAGCCACTCTTGGCGCTGGCCAAGTCTCCACCGGCAGATCTCGAGGGTCTCAGCGCGTTCCGCGGCGTAGGTCGAGAGACGGTTTCGCGAAATGGTCGCGATATTCTCAAGGCCATCGATCGCGGATTAGCGCTGCCGGCAGAGCAGATTCCGATCATCGCGCGCCCTACGCGACCTCCGCCAGACGTAGCCTTCGACGCCAGGATCGATCGGCTGAAGTCTGCTCGGAATCGTCTCGCCCGGAAGCTCGAACTCCCACCCGGTGTGGTCTGCCCCAACGGGACGCTCGAGGCCATCGCCCGTACCAAGCCGAAGACCATCGCGGGTCTCAAGCGCGTTCCCGGTGTGCGGGGGTGGCAGGCCCAAGAGTTCGGTGAGGAATTGCTGGTGGAGATCGAACCGGCCCAGAGCTGAGCCAGCAAGCTGCAGCTAGAGCCGGCTTACATTCCCAGGAAGGCCCTGACTCGAGGATCGATCCGGTCGGGAGTCCAGTACGGTTCCCAGACGATCGCCACATCGACGGTCGCGACGCCGTCCAGGTTTTGCACGGTGTCCCGAACGTCCTGTGTGATCTCCGCCCCAGCGGGGCAACCGGGCGATGTGAGGGTCATCGTGACGCGGACATGGGCCTCATCGTCGATGGTAACGTCGTAGATCAGCCCAAGATCCACCACGTTGAGATTGAGCTCGGGATCCCGCACGGTCCTAAGCGCCTTGCGGATGGTCTCGACTGTCTGCATGCCGCGCCTCCTTCACTCGAAGCTATCGCGCTTCCCGCCCCACCGTCAACGTGCGTCACACCTCACATGATCCCGATCCGAGGTCGTGGCGGTGTTCGGCCACCCAGCTATACACCCGGTTGGTCACCGCCTGAATGCCCGGAATTGCATAGATGGGTCTCAAGAATCGGCCCCCACGAAGATACGGCAGCATCTCGGGCAGCGCGCGACCGCCAGCGAACACCTGCCCGTCTGGAGTAATCAGGTGCATGGCCCGGTTGAGTGCCTCGTCCGAGAGCGGCGGGAGGCCCGCGATGGTGCCACGTTGGTCCGACGGGAGGCATTGAATCCTTTGGTGCACATCCCAGCGCTCGAGCCGGCGTATCCACCTCCGGCAGAACCCACAATCGCCATCGTAGAGCAGGACCGGCCGGGTCAGCATGCTGGTTGGGAAACCGCCTCACAGGCGCCGTGCACCGCGCGCACGACCGCATCGGACAGGGCTGATCGGACGGCACGCAGTTCCGAAATCGACCGGCGGACTTTGGGATTGAAGCTGCGATTGGTGAGAAACACGAGAAAGACCTTGCGGGCGGGGTCGACCCACATCTCCGTCCCGGTCCAGCCGGTATGACCGTAGGCCTGATCGCTCAGCAGGTTCCCGAAGACCGAGAGGCGGGTGGGGGTTGGCTCCGGAGTGTCCCAGCCGAGCAGCCGGCTTCCTGCCTCCGGCCGGCGCTCGAGAAAGCGCTGAATGGTGGGAGCGCCCACGAAGCGCCTTACGGAAAGACGCCCTTGGCTGAGCCACATTTGGGCGTATCGAGCTAGGTCTATGCCGGTCGAGAAAATGCCCGCATGGCCGGCGGCGCCACCAAAGACGACGGCATTCTGGTCGTTGACCTGGCCTCCGACCGGATGCCCGCGCCAGACCCCGGTCGGCACCGCTCGGGACTGCTCGGCCCTGGGCGGACGGTAGAGCGTCTGGGTCATGCCCAAAGGCACGAAGACCTCCCGCGCGGCGAATGCATCGAGGGATTCACCGGTCACGGCCTCGACTAAGAGCCCAAGCAGAAGAGCATTGAGATCGCTGTAGACCGCCCGCGTCCCCGGCCGCCGCCGCAGCGGCTCTTGATACAACAACCCAATCGCTTCCTCCCGGTCGCGGGTCTGCTTGAAGAACTGCACGTAACTCGGCAGCCCGCTGGTGTGGTCCAACAGCATGCGCACGGTCACCTGGTCCTTGTTGAGTCCTTGGAACCGTGGGAGATATCGCGAGACCCGCGCATCGAGGTCCACCTGGTCGCGCTCGACCAGTAGCATTATCGCAGTCGTGGTTCCGACCACCTTGCTGATGGATGCGATATCCCACAACGTGGTGTCTGGACTCGGCGTCGGTGACGTGGGATCCCAGGTGTAGTGGCCGAACCCACGCGCGTAGAGTACGCGATCGGGCTGCCCGATCACGACGACCGCCCCCGGATAGATCCCCCGCTCAATACCGCGCTCAACCAGCGATTCGATGTGGCCGAAGGTGGCCTGTGCGGCAGCAGGCATGGTGACCGTCAACGCGGTCAGTCCCCACAGGAGCGTGCGATAGACCATCGGTATCCCGGGATGGACCTCGTGTAGCAACCGAGAGGTGGATCGCCCCGACCAGCGGCGCGACGTCGAACCCAGGCTTAGGAGTCGCTCTCCTTCACGGAGCCCGGGGGAAGTTGGTAGAGAAGGTAAGCGGTGAGGCGGTCGCGTGGCGAGATGACGTTGTGCCGAGCGCGGGGGAACATGACGTCCTCGGAGTCGTCGGAATGGGGCATCCCGATCGCATGGCCCATTTCATGGACGGCGACGGCGAGGAGGGCATCATCCGGCAACAGGGCGCCGGTCGTGTTGCGCAGTGCCAGGGTAATGCCGGCCCGGCGGATATGACCCAGCCGGTCCCACACGAGATCCGTCTGCCCGGCGCGATCCTCCGATTCCAAGCGCGATTGCCAGCGGATGACGATGTCGGCCGCTGCGGTGTCGGCGGTGAAGGTGAAGTAGAACCCGAGCCCCTCGCGCTCCCACCGTGCCGCCGCTTCCCGCACCATGTTCGCCAGACGGGGCGCATATTCAGGGGCGCCACCTTCCACGATTGCGACGTCGAGCGCCCGTCCGGACCCCAGCTCCCATCGCCGAATGAGGGAGTCCGTCCCCAGTAGGAGTGAGTCGAGGTAAGTTCTTGCCGCGGCGTCTCTTAAGCGACGGCGCGTGGCAGCTCGCTCGGGGTTGAGGTCTACGGCGGAGGCAGCGGCAGCTCCCTGGGTCGCGGCCCGCTGCTCAGGCACTTCGCCAGACCGAGCCCCGTCGGCGGCGGCGTCTGGCCGCAGAGCGTCCAGTCCGACCAGAGCGGCCAATATCACCAAGAGTGCTAGGAAAACCCGATGCATGCTCCCCGCCAGCTGCAGGATTCCGGCCGCCCTGTTGCGGCGCTCGCCCAGGAGAAAGTCCTCTCCTGCAAGGATTTGGCCAGTACGGTGCCGGGACGGCGGTTAGGTCTTGGCATCCAGCCAGTTGGGGCCCACACCGACCTCCACGACCAGGGGAATGGAAAGGTCAGCAGCCGATTCCATTTCCCGTTTGACCAGGGTCCGGACCTGGTCCACCTCACTCTTCGGAGCCTCCAACACCAGCTCATCATGGACCTGAAGGAGCATTTGCGCCCGCAGCCCGTCGGAGCGTAGGCACTCGTGGATTCGAATCATCGCTCGTTTGATGAGGTCGGCAGCCGATCCCTGGAGCGGGGAGTTCTGCGCCGTTCGTTCTCCAAAGGCCCGAACGTTGAAGTTCTTGTCCTTGATCTCAGGGATGTAACGACGCCGACCAAAGAGCGTCTCGACATAGCCTTGCGATCGAGCCAGCTCGATCTGGCGATCCAGAAACGTCCGCACGCCCGCGAAGCGCTCGAAATACGCACTGATGAATGCCTTGGCATCTTGTTGCGAGATATCGAGCTGCTTGCCTAATGCGAAGGGACCTTGTCCGTAGATCGTGGCAAAATTGATGGTCTTGGCGCGCGCCCGCATGTCGCTCGTCACCTCGTTTGCTGGCACGTCGAAGATGATGGCGGCCGTCTCGCCATGAATGTCGCCACCCCGACGGAACGCCTCGATAAAGGCTGGGTCCTGCGACAAGTGAGCCATGAGGCGGAGCTCGATTTGCGAGTAATCCGCCACCAAGAACACCCACCCGTTGTCGGGGACGAAACCGCGGCGAATCACCTCGCCCCGGCGGCTCCGCACCGGGATGTTTTGAAGATTCGGGTCGGACGAGGACAGCCGACCCGTAGCCGCGCCAGTTTGGTTGAAGGTTGTGTGAATCCGACCCGTGGTGGGGTTGACGGCATCTGGGAGGACGTCCACGTACGTCGAGAGCAGCTTCTGCAACTCGCGATGCTCCAAGATTAACCGGGGGACGTCGTGCCCCATGGCTGCGAGCTGTTCGAGGACGTCGGCATCGGTGGATGCGCCGGTCTTGGTCTTCTTGAGGATAGGCAGTTGTTGCTTCTCGAACAGTACGGCCGCCAGTTGCTTGGGGGAGTTTAGGTTGAATTCCTGACCCGCAGCCACGTGAATCTCCGCAACGAGGGTCGTGAGCTCTTCCCGAAACTCCCGACCGAGCTTGGCCAACAACGTGGTGTCGATCCTGATCCCGGTCCATTCCATATCCACCAACACGCCGACGAGCGGCATTTCGATATCGTGGAACAATGGCTCGGCCGCCATGCGTTCGAGGAAGGGACGGAAGACTTGATGGAGGGCCAGCACCGTGATGCTGCGACTCCCGCTGTACTCGCCGGCCACCCCCGGTCCGACCGCCGCGAAGGCGGTCGCCTTCTTGCCCTTCCCCACGACGTCCTCATGGCTCCGGAGGGTGTGAGCCAGATGCTCGAGGCTCAGGTTTTCCATCGCATGCGATCGGCGTCCCGGGTCCAGCACGAAGCTGGCGATCATCGTGTCGAAAGAGACTCCAGCGAGCTCGACGCCTGCTTGTCGCAGTACCTGCCAATCCCGCTTGAGATCGTGACCCGCCTTGGGAATGGCCGGATCGCTTAGGACTTCCAGAACGGCGCGACACGCCGGGTCGGTCAGGGGAGGAAGATTCGCCACGGCGGCCGGGGCAGCCAGCTCGCCGCCCGCCGCCTCGTGTGCGAACGGCAGATACCACGCCTCCTCGAGGGAGGTTGCCAAGGCGATACCGACCAGTGTCCCGTCACGCGGGGACGAAGCACTTCCCCGAACGTCGAGGGCCACAAGGGGAGCGGCCCGAAGGCGGGCCACGACCGCGTCTAGATCACCCACCTCATCGACTACCGTCACCCTATGTTGGGCGATCTTCCCTTCCACAGGTGTGATAGACGGCTCGGACTCGAGACCAAGCTTGCGAGCCAACGCGAAGAATTCGAGTTCTGCCAAGATGCTCGTCAGCGCCCCGTTGTCGGGTGACCTGGCGTGGAATCGTTCGAGGTCCAGCTCCACCGGCACGTCCCGCCGAATGGTGACCAAGTCCCGCGAGAGCCGAGCATTGTCGCCCTGCGATTCCAGCGCTTCCCTCGGCCGCTTCTTCTTGACCTCGGCCGCGTGAGCCAAGAGGTCCTCTAGGTCCGTGTACTGCGACAAGAGCTCTCTGGCACCCTTGTCCCCAATGCCCTTCACGCCCGGCACGTTGTCCGAGCTGTCTCCGACCAAGGCGAGGTAGTCAACGACTTGCCGCGGGGGCACACCGAGCCGGTCCGCCGCATTCGATTCGTCCACCCACTGCTCATCGACCGCTGCCGGGCCACGGCGCCCCGGGTTGAGCAGGGCAATGCGCGGGCCGATGAGCTGGTAGAAGTCCTTGTCGCCGGAGACGATGACGACTTGGAGGTCATGCTCGTCCGCTTTTTCTGCCAACGTGCCGATCACGTCGTCGGCTTCATAGCCTTCGACCTCAACCAGCGGAACCCGAAACGCGTCGAGGAGAGCCTCGACATGCTCAATCGCCTGGTCGAAGTCGGCCTGGAGCTCATCATCCAGTTTCTCCCGCGTCGATTTGTAGTCGGGATATTGGTCGGTGCGGAAGGAATCACCGGCATCATGGATCCACGCCAAGTAATCGGGCTGATACCGCTCCCGTAGACGGAGCAGAAAATTGGCGACCCCCCACGCCGCCGAGGTGTTGGCACCTTTGGAGGTGCGCAACGGCCGGGCAATCATCGCGAAGAAGGCGCGATACACCAAGGCGTACCCGTCGATCAGGAACAGCTGAGGCGGATCGTGATGCGGCATCGCGACTAACGGTGAGAGAGAAGGCCGGCGCCCGCGGGTCTCGCGGCCGCCGAGGTCAACGTGCGTGGTGTATGAGCTACTGCGACCGGCGCACCCGGTTCAGGACCCCCTCGTACGCCGCGCGCGAGGCCGGCGTCATCCGGAATCGCCCGAACCCGCTCACGTCTTCGAAGAAGACCGTGAGACGAAGGCTGGTATAGATCCATCGGATGATTCGGCCCTGGCTGGTTGGACTCGCGTCGAACGTCTCGTCGGGGTCGCCGAGCGTAATGAAGACCTCGCCTCGCTCAGTCCGCCAGCCCGGCCGATCTTCCCCGCGGAACCGCGCATTGGCGAGCGCGATCCGCTGGAAGTAGGCGTCCAGCGCCTCGTTTTCGGGCGTGATCTTGTTGGGGTCCGTTTCGCGCCAGAACTCCTGCCACAACCGGGGGCGGTCCTCTTCGGGGGCGTCCTTCAGCTTACTCAGCTTTTGGTCATGGCCAAAGAAGCGAAGGAGATTAACCATCTCCTCGTAGTTCGTAACGATCCAGGCCTCCGAGAACGACACCAGTGCCTTGGTCGAGCGCTCATTGGGAGGCGTGCCCACCACGATGGTCAGTTCGCCGAGGGGTTGGCTGTCTGGCGCCAATCTGATGACCTGGCTCTCGATGCCTTGTCGCCCAGCAAAGCGCAGCGAATCCATGAAGACCACGTTCTCGTCCCGGTCTCGGACCTCATAGGGAACGCTGGTCGCTTCGGTGAAGCCATAGCCCTCGACATACGCCAGAAGCGTGTCACCTCCATACGCCACCGCCCCACGCGGATTGAGCAAGACCGAGAGCGGGGCCGTTTCCGAGTCGCGGCCAGTGACTTGGTAGACGATGATCGGCTCCGAAGTGGTCCCGGCCTCAAAGACGCCCACCGAGAAGTCTCCTTCCGCGGTGCTCAGGGAAGGGGATGCTCGATCCCGGATCGAGATGACGATGTGGTAGTCTCCAGGAATGAGATGGAAGCTCTGTTGGAAGAGAATGCTCTCGTCTGCCCGAAGGGTTTCCTTGAAAGTACCGACTCGGACGGTTTCCTCTCGGCGTACCTCGATGGGTGAATCGTCCGCGTGCTGGAGGGTCAGCTCCAGGCGGTATCGTGCGACAAACCCGTCATCCTCACGCTGGAAGACGAGGGCTCGATTCTCCAACGACAGTCCCAGCACCGCGACCGCAGAATCACCCGGCCCGGCGGCGGTAACCATCGTCCCGATGAATCGAATTGGTGGATCGGAGGCAAACCGGCCCATCCGCCGATATGCCCCTTGGACGTCGAAGAGCCCGGCAAATTGTTCCTGGGGGCTCGGGGGAGCTGAGGTTGTCCCGGCCCGACGCCACGTGCCGCACCCGAGCGGCAGTAGTGCAACGAGACCCAGGAGTAGGATGCGGCGAATCACGGTTCCCTCGCGGACAAGAATCGAATGCCAAGAAATCGGCGAGTCTTTGCCAAGCTTAGCGGCCCGGACAGAGAGGCGTCAAGCACGACCAAGGGTGCGGCAGAAAGCGGCGGCCGCCTTGCTGCAGGTATCGCGAGGAAGTAGCTTGGCCCTTCATCATGAGTGAAGAGAACCTCGTTGGCCAGACCATCGCCGGATATCGCCTGCTCAAACGGATTGGAGAGGGCGGCACCGCCATTGTGTACCGGGCGGAGCACCCCGAGCGCGGGCAGGCCGCTGTCAAGGTGCTGCGCCCCCGGTTGCGTCAAGATCCCGTCGCGGTCAAGCGGTTTCTCCGCGAGGCCGATTACGGCGTTCGCGTGGAACACCCCAACGTGGTTAAGACCTTTGACTACGGCGACGCTGACGGGCTTCATTACCTAGCGCTCGAGTGGGCGGAGGGGGAGCCATTGGCCACGTTCCTAAGCCGATCCGGGCCGCTGGCGCCGGACCTCACGGGGACCATCGTGCGCCAATTGGCGGCCGCACTCTCGACCGCGCACCGTGCCGGTATTATCCACCGGGATCTCAAGCCGGCCAACATCATGTATGACCCGGCGACCCAGACAGCCAAATTGCTGGACTTCGGGATCGCCCGGGATGCCGAGCTCAGCCCAGAGGACCGTTTGACGCGGGCAGGGTTCTTCGTTGGGACTCTCCAGTACGTCGCCCCCGAGGCGCTCAGCGGGGAGTTGGTGCATGAGCAGGCTGATGTCTACAGCCTCGCGACCATCGCCTATTCTCTCTTGAGCGGCGCCCTCCCGTTCACGGGTCGCACCCCTCGCGAACTCTTTCAGCAACTGCTGTCCCAGCCGCCCACCCCGCTGAATCAAGCTGCCAAAGGCCGGAAGTTCTCCAAAGACGTCGAGAGCGCGGTGATGGCTGGCCTCGAGCGGGATCTGTCCCAGCGATGTAAGACGGTGGACGAGTTCGCTCAGGCTTTTTGCACGGCGGCGGAGCAGGACACATCCAAAAAGGAAGGCTTTCTCTCCGCCTTGTTCCGGAAAGGCGGGCAGTGAGCGACCGCTCCCGACTGATCGAACTCCTCCTCGAACGGTCGATCCAGCACGGTGATTTTCTCCTCGCGAGCGGCCGGCATTCCACCCATTACATCGACGCCCGACGCACCACGATGTCGGCGGAGGGGCTCGCTCTCGTCGGCCGCCTGGGTCTCAGCGCCATTCGGGACGCCGGGTGGTTCCCCGACGCCATTGGCGGCCTCACCCTTGGGGCCGATCCGGTAGCCTATGCCATTGCGGCCGCGAGCAGCATCGACCCGCCAACAATCGACGCCTTCACCATCCGCAAGGAGCCCAAGAAGCACGGGGCCGGCCGGCAGGTGGAGGGCAACCTCGAGCGGGGACACCGCGTGGTGGTGGTGGAGGATGTGATCACCACGGGCAACTCGGCGCGCAGGGCTATCGCAGTAGTGGAGGAGGCGGGGGCATCCGTGTTGGGTGTCCTGGGAGTGGTCGATAGACTCGGCGGAGGAAGGGAGTCACTGGAAGCAGACGGAAGAACAGTAGTAGTAGTTACTACGAGTAACGACCTTGGGT
>JABDII010000079.1 GCA_013003805.1 Gemmatimonadales bacterium | reverse complement strand
CCGCACGAGTGCCCGGATACGGGCCAGAAGCTCGTCGAAGCGGAATGGCTTCGACAGGTAATCGTCCGCGCCAGCGTCCAGACCACGGACTACGTCTTCCACGGCGTCGCGCGATGTGAGCATCAGGATGGGCGTACTCTTGCCCTCACGCCGGAGCTCTGTGGCGATCTGGAACCCGTTCTTCTTGGGGAGGACGATGTCGAGCAGGATGACGTCGTAGTCATACACGTGGGCCAGCATGGTGGCTTCGTCGCCATCCGAGGCCACATCCACGACGTACCCTTCCTCTTTGAGGCCCTGCTCGATGAAACCCGCGACCTTCCGGTCGTCTTCGACGATGAGAATCTTCATGATACCGAACCTATGAGACGCGGATGAACGCTGGAGGAACAGATTATGAAGAAACCTTCATGATCCCCTAGGTTCAACCCTACGGCGCACATGGGGCAGTTCGAGCACGAAACGGGCTCCCCGGCCGTTGGCCCGGTTTTCGGCCCAGAGGTCGCCTCCGAGGAGCCTGGCGAGACGTCGAGACAGCGGCAGCCCAATCCCGGTGCCCTGGGAGCCGGCGCGCGGCTTGGTCCCGTAGATGTCAAACACCCGCTCCAGTTCATCCTTGGGGATCCCAGGTCCCTCATCGTCCACCATGACCCGGCACGCGTCGCCACAGACTGTGAGCGTGGTCCGGACGGTGGTGCTGCGAGCGGTGTGATGGATCGCGTTGGTCAGCAGGTTTACCAGAATCTGTTCCACCCGCTGGGCGTCGGTGGAACAGGTGGGGATGTCGTCTTCGGGCCTGAATTCGAGACTGACTGGCTTGGCATCGGCCGCCGGTGTCACTCTCCCGATGGCCTTCCGCACGACGGCGGCCGGTACCGCCTGCTCGATCTTTGGTCTCAGCCGGTCCTCATCTAGCCGGCTCAGGTCGAGCAGGTCGTTGATAAGACTCACCGCCTGCTCGGCGGAGTCGAGGACTTCGAACGCAGCGCGCGGGACGCTCGCCGGGTCCTTCCGGCGGACCAGCAATTCGGCCCAGCCGTAGGTACCGGCCAACGCATTGCGAAGCTCGTGGTTGACCATGGCAAAGAACCGCTCCCGGGAACGGTGCAGCTGCTGCACCTCCTCGAGCAATCGTGCGCTCTCGTCGTGCAGGCGGGCGTTCTCGACCGCGGCTGCGGCTTGGGCCGCCATGAGACGAGCGATGTACTCGTCTTCATCGGTAAACCGCCGGCCCTCGATCTTCTCCGTGATATAGAGATTCCCGATCACCCCTCGCCGTCCGGTGATCGGTACCCCCAGGAAGGAGCGCATGGGTGGGTGTTTCGGTGGGAACCCGTGCGCCTTGGGGTGCGTCGTGAGATCCTCCAACCGGAGAATCTTCTGTTCGCGCATCACGAGGCCGAGGATGCCAAGTCCCTTTGGCAGGGCGCCGATGGCGGTGTGCTGGTCTGGGTCGATGCCAGCCGCGACAAAGTGCTGGAACGATTTCCCGTCCGGCGCCAAGAGCCCCATGGCGGCGTAGCGGGCACCGATGATTTCGCACGCGAGTTCGGCGACTCGGTGGAGCACGCCATCGAGCGAGAGCTCCGAGGTCAGTTCGAGGCCGGCGGACAGCAGGCGCTCAAGCCGCTTCTGCGAGGCCCGGGACCTGGAGGAGGGCATGGGGTGCAGTTTAAGCACCTCTCCCCCCAACGGCGAGTCTGGGAATCGAGATTGGGCCTCCCTGGTTTACAGCAGGCTTCATCATCGCTTCATCTGACGTGAGCCATCCTAGGGCGGACCCTCACTCGTGTGCCGATGGAACTCAGACATCTCGTAGTGGCATGTGACAAGACCGTGGCCGCCCGGGCGGCCCAAGCTGCCGCGCTCGATATCGCGCGGCGGGTGGACGGCCGGATCAGTGTGATCTTCGTCGCCTCGGTGGTGATGGAACGAAGCATCGAGATCCAGGCGGAGATCGTTCCGGCCGGCACCGAAGGGGACGAATTGTCCGCCGAGTTGAAGAACCTGTGCGAGTGGTGGAGATCAGGCCTCGAGGGGGCCGACTGTGCTCAGGAGAAGGACATTCCCGTCGAGTGTATGGTAGGCATCGGACTCCCGTCCGTTGAGATCACACGGTATGCCGAAGACCACGACGGGGACCTCATCGTCATGACGCGAAAGCGCCACTCCCAATTGCGCCGTATGCTTCTCGGAGATACCGCCGATTCCGTCGTGCGGCGCAGCCGTGCCCCGTGCCTCTTCATCCCGCCCGACGGCTTCGATGGAACTCGCGTGCTGGTGGCAGTAGACGGGCGGGAACGCGGCCTTGCCGTGGCACACGCGGGTGCCGAGTTCGCGCGTGCGATCGGTGGGGAGCTTTCGTTTGTCACCGTCGAACACGCGAGGGAAGACGAGCCAGCCAGACTCGCTGAACGACTACCCGGAGAGCGCAGTGTCACGCTCGGGCGGGGTCTCGATCAGATCCTGCTCAGGGATGAACCGGACGGCAGCCCCACCCGGAATGGCTCGTCGGCTGCCGACATCCTCCGAGTCCGCCAAGGGAATCCGGTGCCGGAAGTCCTTCAGGAGGTTGCGGATTGTCAGGCGGGAGTGCTGGTCGTCGGGTATCATCGGGGCGGTCCGCCCGGGCCACTCGAATCTCGC
>JABDII010000067.1 GCA_013003805.1 Gemmatimonadales bacterium | reverse complement strand
ACGGGGGTGGTGAGCGGTCCCTTGATGGCGATCAGGTAGTGGCGAATTGCGCGGAGGGTGTCGTCCGGCAGCCAATCTCCTACCTGGTTCTTGGCTTTTTCTCCGGCGAGCACCTCGAACCATACGATCGCCCGGTCCTTCCCGTAGGCCTTCTCAACGGCCGCCTCGAACACCAGCCGCGAGGCATTCCAGATGTCGGGTCCGGTGCCGTCACCCTCGATGAATGGGATGATGGGACGGTTGGGCACGTGGAGTGTGCCGTCTTCCATCGTCATGGGACTCCCGTCGGTCGGGGGAGTGAGCCGGTCGTAGGTCGGGAGGGCGGAGGTCGTCATGCTGAGCTCGCGAGTAGGAATTGAGATGTCGATGGGCGGGCGAGACGACGGAATATAGCCCCTGACAGGCCGATCAGGCCCGTCGGCAGGCCCGGGCCGTTTCGTGCTTCGGCACGGCATAACTTCTGCTCTTCCATGGGGATAATTCCGAGTTTCCAGGCCATGGGGCGGCGCGGAGGGCGCCGTGCCACACATTGCAGGTGTCAACCTCGCGATGGCCTGGCTTTCCCGCTATTCTAAGGGGGTCTCTTGACGGTCCGTGTCCCAGCAATCTGTCGGTCCCACGAGGTGTTGTCGTGACGCAACAACCTCGGGACGGCGAGCTGTTGGAGCAACGCTATGACGCCGAAGTCGGTGATGCAGAAAACATGACCGATGCGCTGACTCGGGCCGGGAGCGGGAGCGGGGGGGGCGAGCGGCTCGTGCTCTCGCGCGAGCTGGCGGAGTTTGTCGTCGCGTTCTCCGGGGCCTACCAGCGCTTCTCGATGTACCCCGATGGGCATCCGGCGTTAGAGACCGCCATCCACAATCTCTCCAAGAAGCTCGAATCGGTCTTCCTCGATCGCGGCGCGGTCGCGGTCGGGGTCGCCCCGAACCAGCTCCTGGTGGCGGGAATCCCGACCGACCCCAAGCACGTCCTGCTTCGGGATCTCGCGGAGCACCTGCACCGCCGCGACGTGGGAGGCGTCAAGCTGCTGCGCGGGGTCAAGCGATCGGAGTTGACCGAGCTCTTTGCCACCATACTCCGCTCCTCGTCGGACGGGCCCGACGCAGTTCCCGCGAGCAGCACGCCCCCACATTGGAAGCACATCCGGCTCTATCCACCATCCTACGATCATCTCGTCCTGTTCGATGATGCCGATGAAGATGACCAGGACGTCTCGGCGGGCGAGGCGTGGGCCAAGCTGCTCTGGATCGGATTGGCCCGGGCCGCCGTCACGGAAGAGCTGACCGACGAAGCCGGGTCCGCCCTCGATGCCGACGCACTCGCCACGGCGATCGAAGAGCACTGCGAGGATCAGGACTATAACAAACGGCTCCTCACCGCCCTGACCGAGTTCACCGAGGCCTGTCGCGAGCGCGGCCGCAGCGAATCGGTGACGGTGCAGAAGCACTTCGCCAAGCTGATCGGGCGGCTCTCGGAGGACGCGCTCCAGCGCTTGCTTGCCATGCGTGACAACGGCACGGCGCAGCGTCAGTTCCTGCTGGAGAGCTCCCACGTAATGGCGGCGAAGCTGGTGATTCGCCTCGTCGAGGCGGCGGCCAACGCCTCGAACCGCAGCCTGTCGCCCGCGCTGCTGCAGTTGCTCCATAAGCTGGCGACGCATGCGGAAGATGATGGCGGGCCGCGAAAGCACCACGCGGACGAGTCTTTCCGAGAGATGATCCGCAAGCTGCTCGAGCGGTGGGATGAGAAGGAGTCCGACGCCACCATCCCAGCCGTCTACGAACGGACGCTGGCGCACCTGCCGCGCATCGTGCCCGACGAGTTCGACGAAGTGTCCGCCTACGCGCCGGAGCCGGATCGCATCGTGCAGATGAGTCTGGAGGGCGGGGTCATGGAAGTTGGGACCCTGCGAGCCGCCGACTACCTCATCGCCCGCGGACGCGTGGACGAATTGCTGCACCTCATCGAAGAGGCGCCCGAGGCCGATCCCGTGGCGCAGGAACTCAAGGCGCGCGTGGTCCATCCGTATACGGTGAGCGTTCTCCTCAGCGCGCCGACGGTGGACACGGAGACTCTCGGCCGGATGGTGCCGGAGTGCGGGCTGGATGCCGCAGGCGCCATGTTCGATGCGCTCGCCACGTCACAAGATCGGAAGGTCCGGGCCAGGCTCCTCGAATTCCTGGCCAGGTTTGGATCGGATGTCGGCCCCGAAGCGGCAGAGCGGATCGCGGGAGCCCCATGGTACGTCCAGCGGAACCTCATCAAGCTCCTCTCCAAGCTGCCAGAGTTGCCCGAGGAATTCTCGCCCTCCGCGTGCCTGGCACATTCGGATGCACGGGTCCGTCACGAGGGCTTCAAGCTCCTGCTCCACGATCCGGCGATGCGAGACCGGGCCATTCGCGAGGCGGTCGCTGCGCCCGACCCGCCGACCATCCGGTTGGGCCTGGTCTCGGCCATGGAGGGCTGCCCGGCCGATGCCGTGCCGGTGGTGCTCGACCGGTTGCAGAGAGACGAATTGCCCAAGGACCTCGTGCCGATCGCCGTCCGGGCCATCGCGCCATCGGACGATCCGGCGGTCCTCGAATGCCTGTTGAATGTCGCGACGGGGCCCCGGCGCTGGTACGGGCTCCGCCGCATCGCCCCCAAGTCGCCGGAGATGTTGGCGGCCGTGACCGCCCTTACCATTCACTGGCGATGGAACCCGAAGGCGCTGCCGGTCCTGAGACGAGCCGAACGGCACCGCGACAAGCAAGTGCGCGACGCCGCCGGAGCGCATCTCAGGCTCCATCAAGTGACCGATGACCCTCGACTCAAGGTGATCGTCTAGCGATGAGTGAGCGTCCCGTTCTCTTCCTCCACTCCATGGCCCACGCGCTCTCGGCCATGCAGCTCTATGGCGAGGGCCATCCCGCCCGCGCCCGGGTGGTGGACCGTTCCTTCGAGAAGCTTCGGGAACTCCTGGACGAGGAGGCACCAGCCACGTTCTCGTTCATCGACGGGTCGGTCATCTACGGTCAGCGCACGCTGCACGACATGCACGCGTGGCCGTGGGCGGAACGGCTTGGGGCCCAGGGCGCCCAGCGAATGGAATTCGCCAACGACGTCGTCCGGGACGCGTTCGGCCACTTTCTCGATGACATCTTCAGGCGGTTGAGCTCCGAAGCGAGAGCGGACGGTCCACTACCGGTCCGCCCCGGCATCACGTGTGGCATGCTGCGCGTGACAGGCGAGGGAGATCTGGAACTCTCCGAGGAGTTCCTCCGCACGGCGACTCTGCCGTACCGACTCGGCGAGGAGACGGAGGCGGTCCGGTGGCTGTACCAGCGGGCGGCGCTTCAGGAGACGGTCCCGCTCGATGAAGTGGAGGCGGTGGTGCGGTCGCTTGCGGTCGCGGTGCGTTCGGAAGGCGAGATTCTGATCCCACTGCTCGACCTCCAGACGCACGACGACTATTCCACCATGCATGCCATCAACGTCGCGGTCCTCGCGATGACGCTCGCTGAATCGCTGGGCATGGGGTCGAAGGACATCCGCGCGTTCGGGACGGCGGGGTTGCTCCACGATATCGGAATGAGCCGAGTGCCCCAGAAAGTCCTGAAGAAGCGCAAGCTCTCCCAAGCTGACCGGCAGGTGGTCCAGCAACATCCCGAGGAAGGCGCCCGGCTCCTGCTTCGGCGCGATGCCGAATTCGAGCTCGCCGCCATCGCCGCGTACGAGCACCACGGCCGCCCGGACGGTCACGGGTACCCGGGCCTGCGTTACTCCCGGGACTTCCATTACGTCAGCAAGGTGATCTCGGTGTGCGACGCGTACGACGCCCTTCGGACACCGAGAAGTTACCGCCCGGCCTGGGAGCCGGCGGAGGCACTCCGCTACATCGAGCAGGGCGCCGGGAGCATCTTCGATACCGGTGTGGCCAGTACGTTCGTCAGCTTCATGCGGCGGATGGACGGCCAGGTCGTGCTCATCGGGCCGGATGGATTGGTGCTCGCGCGGGAACAGGGGCAGGGCACCGCCCCGGGCAACGGCGCCGCTTCGGATGTGGAGCTTCCGGAGTCACCCGCCTCGGCGTAGCGCACGACACGTAGCCTCTCGAACCAACAACTCTATCCTTGAGAATGACCCATCAGGTTCACGGCCTGGTGTCCCATCGCGCGCGCCACGTGACCCTCCGCGTTCTGTAACAGCGCTTTGAAGCGTGCCTGGTGGACATCGGCGGCGTCGGAATCGCCGTCCCGAATCGCGAACTCGTGAAGGCGGAGATGGACCATCGGCCGGTAGGGTAGCTCGAAGGGCGAGCGCTCCACCAGGGCCCGATACCAGGAGGCCGCCTCGGTGGAGCGGCCCAATTCCCGCAGCAATTCCGCCCGCATGAAGCGTTCGAAGATCTGTCCGTAGAACGGCGACGTGACGGTTCGTTGAAACCAGACGTCCGGGCGGTTGGCCTCGAGCATCTGGAGTGCGTCACCCAAGTCTCCCGCTCCCCACGCGACTTTCGCGCGAATGCTTGCGGCGAGGGTCTTCACGAAGGGTCTGAGTCCGGCCGGATCTTCGAGCGCCAACAAGTCCCTCGCGCACTCGGTGGCACGATCGAAGTCACCCAGTCGAGCATGCACGTGGCCAAGGAGGTAGAGCCGGAGGTGGGCGTGCAAGCCGTTGTGGACCCGAAGTGGGAGGTTGGGACTCGGCGGCGTCGCGGCAGCATCCCACTCGGCTAGCTCGTCACGGACGTCCGACACCTGTTCCGAATCGACGGGAAAGAACGGCAACGTGGCAAACAGTCCGCGGATCTCGAGTGCCCAGGCGCGATCGAGCCCCTGCGCCGTGCCGAGCTCGGTCAGGGCGTCAGTTTGACGGCCGCGCATGACCGCGAGGTGCGCCAGTATGATGTGGCACAGCGCCTGAAGCTCCGGCGAGCGGGCCACGGCGAGGAACTCCTGGGCGAATCGCGCGGTGCCGTCGAGATTGCCGGAGTACAGGGCGACATCCGAGAAGGCGATCCCGATCGTTAGCGCGCGTGCGTCCTTGAGGCCCCGCAAGACCTCCAGTTCTTCGGCCGTGTCGCCCAGCGCGAAGGCCCTGAGTGCCCGCATCGGGAGCGCCTGATCGCCGGTCGGACTGGTGGTGAGGATGCGGGTAATGGTGGCGTCGACATCCTCCGTCCGCCCCTCCAGTGCCGCGATTCGGGCCGACAATCCCAACGCGCTCACATGCTTGGGATCCAAGGTGATGGCCCGGTCCAGGGGAGCGCGCGCCTCGACGATCGAACGCCCGCGGTAGGGATTGTGGTGAAACAGGAGATCGCCCAGGAGGAACCAGGCCTCGAGGCTGTCGGGATAGAGCCCGACGATGTCGGAGTACAACCGCTCCGCCTCGGCCGCCCGGCCGCCCAACCAGGCCTCCTGGGCGTCCAGCAACAGGCGGTCGTGCGGCGCCAGCCGTTCCCGTCTCGCCAGCGCCTGGCTCGCGGCGAGCCGCGCGCCGTCGGGCATGGCGCAAGCCGCGAGGGCTGCGGCCAGGCGATAATGCGCCAACGCGAAATCCGGATCGGTGGACGCGGCAAGCTGGTAGGCGGCGATGGCCTGGAAGTACCGGCCGGCTCGAAACTGATGCTCGCCTTCCAGGTACTGCTTGAGTGCCGTGAGTGATTGGGTGGTGTGCGCCGCGAGTCGTGTGACGCGACCGGCCGGGCCGGTGCTCTGCGATGCCAGGAGTTGACGGGACACCTCATCGACCAGGTCGAACAGCTCGCCCTCCGCCTCTCCGGCGGCTTGCGCAACCAACTCCGCTCCTCCGGCACGATCGTACATCGTCGCGCTCAGCTGAATCCGGTCGCCGCCAACTACCGCACTCCCCACCAACACGTGGTCCGCATCAAATTGCCTTGCCACTTCGTCTACCTCTGCCGGCGTGTCGGATGTTCTCCCGCGCTCTGCGAGCCAACCGAGCAACGCCCTCGGGTCCACCACGCGGAGTGCCCGGGTCCCGTCCAGCTTGGTGCCGAGCAGGTCCACCATGCCCTCGGCGAGATAGGCGAACTTGGCGGGCGCCGACACGGTGAACGGAAGGACCGCGACCAGATCCGGGGCGGGATGCGGCGAGGGCGGCGGGGCGGGACTCGCCGCGTCCGACACCTTCTCCGGAGCGACCCCTCGTGCCCGAATGCCCTCCGCGAGGGCTACGGTCTCTTCCGACGGCGTGAGCTCGAATTCATCCGCGAAGCGCCGCGCGAAAACAGTGAACGCGGCGAGTCCCGCGGCAAGGTCTCCATGGCGCTCACACAGCTGCATGAGGCGGCGGAGCGGTTCTTCTTCGAATGGTGTGAGATCGGCGGCGCGTTTGGCCCACTCCAACGCCTTCCGCGGGTGGTCTGCTTCGGCCTCCTCCGCCATGGACCATGCGGCTCGAGCAGCCGCGGTCCGGAGTGCTGCGCGCTCCCCGTCGAGCCACCGCTCGAAGTCGGGCGCCGAGCTGACGAAGAACCCATCGAGGAGATCGCCGTGATAGAGTCCGAGCGCTTCCTCGCGGTGTCCGTCGGCGAGCGCGCGCTCGAATGCCCGTACGTCGCACCACAGGAGTTTCTCATCGACCCCGATCTCCTCTTCGCCCCGGCCAACCACGACATCATCGCCCAGGGTGCCCCTCAAGAAGTAGAGCGCGCGCCGTAGTGCGGCGCGGCCGTGCGCCGTGTCGAGGTCGGGCCAGAAAACAGCAAGCAAGGAGTCGCGCCGGTGGAACCGCCGCGGGGAGGCACAGGCCAAGTAGGTTAGAAGGGCTAGCCGCTTGGGCTGCCGCAAGACGGCACTGCAATCTGCCGTCCCGGCGCCCCGAAGCTCAAGGGCTCCAAGGGTCTTGAGCTCGATCATAGATGGCTCGCCATCCTAGAAAGATAGGCGGGTCACGGGTAGGTCACGGATCCGCCATACTGTCTTGGCGACCTCGACACTGGAGTATTCCATGGCTCGCGCCACCATCATGCTCGCGATGTTCCTCACGGGGGCCTCGACCGGTGCGCTTTTGGCCCAGGGGCCATCCCGCATGCTCCCCGGTTGGGCGGTAGGCGGCTCGATTCAGCAGATCGGCCTTTCTGGGGTGTCCACGCCGACCCTGACCCTTCGCGCGACCAAGCTTCCAGAACAAGCGCTCGGCCCGGACTTCGCCTTCTCGATTTTTCCGGAAGCATTCGAGTCCGGCAACCTCGTGTTCATGACGGATCTCGGACTCGTCGGTGCCGCTCGGCTTCCCGCGCTTAGCCTGCTCGTGCGAGGAGGGGTCTCTGCGCTGGCCGCGGTTTCGGCCGGAAGTCGTGGCGTACTCAATCTGTACCTGGGTGGTGGAGCGATCGTCCAGATTTCATCGTCGATCGGACTCCGATTCGATGTCGAGCGTCGCTTTGTGGTGGACGACCCTCGCAACGGGTTCTTCGTCGTCGGGGTCGGCATCACCAGCATCCCGCGGGATCGGAAATCCGACGGGTGAATGCTCTGTTGTTATGAGTGATGCTAGTTGATGCTGGTGAGAATCCGGCGGATGGTTGCCTGGTCCAATTGCCCGGCGAGCGACAGGCGCAAGGTTCGGTTGGCCAGCCAGAGGGCGACCGTCACCCCGTTCTCGTCGGTGCTGATCAGGGTATCACCGGGCGCCATGCCGACGTCGCCGAGGTCGGCGGTTGCGGGAAGGCGCTGCTCGTCGAGCAGGATCAGGTGACCGGCGGGTGACCGGTATACCAAGCGGATGACCTCGACGTCCGGTAACGCCAACGGCACGCTCGACCCCGGGCCCGCTTCGATCCGAGTCAGCGCCATACCCGGTATGGTCCTCATGGCGCCTGACATCCTGGCGTCGGCCTCTTCTTGCGTGATCACCCTGAACTGCGGTACGGTGGCCCGTTCCGCGGCGATCATACGCCGCGATGTGGGGATCGACGATTCGACGGGAGACGACACCACGGCCTCATGCTCCACGGAGGGAGGAGCCATGC
>JABDII010000028.1 GCA_013003805.1 Gemmatimonadales bacterium | reverse complement strand
GCTTGCAGCCGGTCTGGCTCGTGGTCAGCAAGAGCAGGGCTGTCAGGAAGATCGTCCAATGGCGTCGCACGGTGCTCTCCTGATTGAGTGCACCTGAACGGTGCGAGAGGGGAGTCAAGAGAAGGTCAAGTCCCACCTGCCATCACCTTGAGCCCCGAACGCCCAGCGGGGCTCGGGGCTCTTTTCATAGTGCGGGGTCAGGGGTCACGGCTGGGTCACGCCAGGACCGTAGCTAGGAATCAGCACGATGCCTGGAGGTGACCATGGAAACCCACCCTGGCTCGGAGAAAGTCGAGCCGAAGCGTTGCTATACCGCCCTGATCCTCGCCGGTCGCCGCGCCGGCGCCGATAGGCTGGCCGAGGCGGCCGGCGCCCCACATCGCGCCCTGCTCGACGTCGACGGGGTGCCCATGCTCGAGCGCGTCGTGCACACCCTGAAGCACGTTGCGTACATCGGCCGGATCGTCGTGAGCACCGACGCGCCCGAATTGTTGCACCGATTCCCCGAACTGGCGCGTGACGTCGCAGACGGCAGCATCGTGATCATGCGCGGTGAGCAGTCGGCCAGTCGACGAGTGCTGCAGGTGCTGAACGAGATGCCCGCCGACACACCACTCCTGGTCACGACCGCCGACCACGCGCTCCTGACACCCGAAATGGTGGAGTACTTCCTGACGGAAGCGGAGCAGGGCGCGAGCGATCTCGCGTTCGGTTTGGTGGCGGCATCGCGCATCAGGGCTCGATTCCCCGAGTCCAAGCGTACCTATATCCCCTTCCGGGGTGAGAGCTACTCCGGCGCCAACCTCTTCGCGTTTCGCACTTCGAACGCTTGGCGGGGGGCGGAATTTTGGACCCGAGTCGAAGAGTCCCGGAAGAAGCCGTGGCGATTGGCCCGCGCCTTCGGCCCGCTCGCCCTCCTGCTCTTCATGCTCCGCCTGTTGGATCTGGAGTCGGCCATGCGACGCGCCTCGCGGACCATCGGCGCTCGGATACAGGCCGTTCCGCTGCCTTTCGCTGAGGCCGCGGTGGACGTGGATCGGTTGGGTGACTTGATCCTCGTGAGGGAGATTCTCTCGAACAAGGCTTCCCATCACGCGCCACAGCCGGCAGGTCCGCGCTTGGGCCATGTCGCTCGATACGCTTCGTAGTCGCTGGGCTTCCTTCGCCGTGTCTAGCAGAGGGCGCCTCGCGCTGAGAAGCACGCGGGCGATCCTCTCACTGGGCATCCTGGGGTTGTTGGCCTATTCGCTGAGGGGCATGGATTGGCGGGCGCTCCTGGCGGCGCTACCGGCCAACCCGCTGTTCTACCTTCTGTTTGTCCTGTTCTATCTGTGGCTGCCGCTTACGGAGATCGTGGCGTACCGGGTGATTTGGCCCTTGAACACCTGGAAGAGCCTCCCGGTGTTCATCAAGAAGCGCATCTACAATCGAGAGGTCTTCCAGTACTCGGGCGAGATCTACTTCTTCACTTGGGCTCGGAAGCAGGTCGATCGGCCCTCCGGGAACATCGCCAGGGATATCCGTGATCAGAACATCGTCTCGTCGGTCGCATCCACGCTGGTAGCCCTCGTGTTGGTCGCCGTCTTCGTCCACCTGGGCCAGAAGGGCCTCGCCGATCTGATTGGGCGGCAAGACATCTCCATTGTGATCGGCGCCGCGGTCGTAACCGTTGGGCTCATTGCCCTGATGGCCTGGTTCCGCAAGCACATCTTTGCGATGGCGCCCAGGACGGCGCTTCTAGTTCTCGGCATCCATATCGGGCGGTTTGTGTTCGAGCAGGTGCTGCAGATCGGTATGTGGGCGGTGGCGCTTCCCGAAGTTCCACTTCGTGTGTGGTGTACCTACGCGGCCCTCTCGCTCATCGTCTCGCGCATCCCGCTCATGACCAACCGGGATCTCCTGTTTGCCTCCATCAGTATCACCTTGGCGGCCGGGATGGGGACTCCGGTAGAGGTCCTTGCGGCCCTGATGCTGGTCGTGGCTGGGCTGGGCAAGGTCTTGACGATGCTGTGCTACGCCGGCTTCGGGCTGGGCAAAAGACCGCCTGACGGTAGGGCGGCAAGGCGGGCAGGCAGGAAGTCAGCATACGGAAGGTGTCCCCAGGACTGGCAAGCGCTTCGCACGGGCTGTATTGTATCCGACCCCCCTCTCGCGGGATGAGGGGTGCCGGCTTGACGGGATGAGCATCTGCTGCCGGCCCAATCTAGACACTTCGGAGGTGTACCCTCATGACGTCGATTGAAGCGGAACGATTGTACGGGCAGGTGAAGGTCTCGGGTGGGGTGGCCCGTCACCACCGGGACGGGGCCGAGAGGACCCGGGACTTCGTGCTCAAAGAGCTCCCGGAGAAGTTCGTGAAGTGGCAGCTCGACTATAAGCATCAAGTCTACGACGCGATTGAGCGGAACGACTACGTCGCCTTTAATGCCGGACACTTACCGGTCGTCGGGACGACCAACGAGGACGGCATGGTGGCCAACCTCGCCAACAAGGGCGTCGGGTTCACGCCCAAGGATGAGTGGCTGGAGCACTATTTGGAGTTGGTGGAGAAGGCCGTGGATGAGATCCAGGCCCTGCCCAACACCGCGGTGAACCAAACACGGCAGCTTCGCATCGACACGGCGCGCCAGTTCTACGCCAACCCCGAGCACATCGACTGGACCCGCCTCGGCCTACTCGAGATCTTCGAGGGCGAGACCTTTAAGAACCTGTCCCGCCATCCCTTTGCATCGGTCCTGTGGACCGGGACCTCGCCCGTGTTCCTGAGTTTCCAGGTCGACTGCGTGGTCGAGATCATCCCCCCGGAGCACCCGCGGTATCGTTTCTCCTGGGCGATGCGGCGCCTCTTCGAGTACGAGCCGTTTCACATCGTGCAGACGATGTTTCCCTACGCCTACACGTTTTGGGTCTACGATTGGCATGACAAGACCCCGAAGCGCCGATATCAGTAGGCGTAACTGGCGAACCTCTTGCGATCTCTTGAACGCATCGTGAGTTTGAACGATCCAACGGTAGGGTTCCGACTTCCGCCCAGGAGGGTGCATGATTCGCCACCACCAGGACACCGTTAAGGAAGGCCTGGTGTCCGGGCTCCTCGGCGGCACCGCCGTGGCGGTTTGGTTCCTGGTTCTGGATGTCATCGCGGGGCGCGCCTTCTACACGCCGAGTGTGCTGGGACAAGTCGTCGTCTTCCGGAACGTGGAGCCCGTGACCACGGGCCTCGACATCCCGGCCATCCTGGCGTACACCGCCGTCCACTTCATCGCCTTCATCGCGTTCGGGCTCGTGGTGGCCACCCTGATGCGCTTGGCGACCGATCAGCCGTATTTCAGGATCGCGATCTTGATCCTGTTGGTCACCTTCGAGTTCTTCTTCGCCTTCTTCATGTTGATGCTGTCCGAGATCACCAAGCAGGCGTTTCCCTTCTGGGTGGTGCTCACAGCCAACGGACTGGCCATCATTTCCATGGGGATCTACTTCTACCGGAAACACCCCGCGCTCATCAAGGCCTTGCGTCAGGTTCCGCTCGGAACCATTCCCGACGAGCACGAGCCCAATCGGATGTAGGGAAGACACCTGGCGAGGGTCCGTCGTGCTACTCGCGTAGTAGCCCATACCGGATCGTGAAGCACCCGGAGGTGAGCCCCGGACAGTAGTAGCTCAACACCTCCAACTTGGCGTGTCGGCCCTCCGAGGTCGGGATCACGTACGCGTGTCCTTTCGACTCCAGCAGGTGGGAGATCATGCCATACGCATACCAGCGCTCAGTGGCTG
>JABDII010000015.1 GCA_013003805.1 Gemmatimonadales bacterium | reverse complement strand
GCGTTACAGTAACGTCTACGGGCCACGGCAAGATCCGAAGTCGGAGGCCGGCGTCATCTCCATTTTCGTCTCACGGCTGCTCGCGGGGCGTCCGCTCACGGTCTTCGGCGACGGCCAGCAGACCCGTGATTATGTTTTTGTGAAGGATGTCGCTCGGGCGAGCGTGCTGGCGAGTAGCCGGTCCCTGGCGCCCTCCGATGGAATCGATACATCCGCCTTCAATATCGGAACATCGATCCAGCGGAGTGTCCTCGATCTGGCTCAATCCGTCGGAGCGGCAATGGAGACGACACCTGACCTCGAATTCGCTCCGTCTCGGCCTGGGGAGCTTCTGCACAGCGCGCTGAAAATCTCGAAGGCCAAGGACACCTTGGGGTGGACGCCGATGTGTAGTTTCGAGGACGGGCTCGAGCAGCTTATCGCGTGGTTTCGACAGGAGGCAGAGTGACGCTTCAGGCGGGCGGTGCCGTTCCTACATCGAGCCTCGATCTTATCCGGGTGTCGAGTGCCGAGACCCAGATCGTCCTGGCCGTCATCGCCTTGTTTTCTCTCATCACGTGGTTTCTCATCGGTCTCAAATGGTGGCAGCTCCGCAAGGTCCGGCGGCAGGCAGACCGATTCTTCGGTGAGCTCGAGCGGACGACCCGTCTGAAGGAAGCCTATCATGCCGTGATGAAGCTGCCCCCCTCGCCCTACAATCGGACGTTTCGGGAAGGCGTCCATTTCCTTCAAGAGCTGCATCCAGGCGCGCTCAGAGATGATGGGCCCAAGATCACCATGTCTCCGACGCACGTGGAGGCCATGAAGATGGTGTTGAGCAAAGAAATCGCGGCGGAGCGCGATCTCATGGCGCGGTTCGTTCCGTGGCTGGCAACCATCGGGTCGGTGAGTCCGCTCCTTGGGCTCATGGGAACCGTGCTCGGCGTCATGGATGCCTTCATCGGCATTGCCATCAAGGGCTCGGGCAATATCTCTGCCGTTGCACCCGGCGTCGCCGAGGCACTGGTCACGACCGTCGCCGGCTTGGCGACAGCCATCCCGGCAATCATTGCCTATAACCTGTTTGTCAATCGGATTCGTCTGATTGTGAGCGAGCTCGAGGGCTTCGCCAACGAGGTAATCGGTACCATGGCGCGTGAGGGTCTGTTCTAATGTTGAGCGTGTCGGGCGGAGGTGACGCACGTGGAGATCTGCCGTTCAACGCAGATATCAATGTCACGTCCTTAGTCGATGTTGCGTTCGTCCTCCTAATCATCTTCATGATTACCGCCCCGATCATGCAGGGCGGAGTCGACGTTCAACTTCCCCAGGCTCAAGCGCGGCCGCTGACCCCTAATCAGGGCATGGTCGTGTCGGTCGATCGCCAAGGGCGGATCTTCATCGACGAGACCGAAGTCACGTATGAGGACTTCCGGATTACTTTCCGGGCGTTGGTCGAACGGCGTCAGCCATCCGGCGTGTATGTCCGTGCTGATCGCAGGGTCCCCTACGGCGATGTGGTCCGGGTACTCGCCGTGGTGCGGAACTCGGGGATTCGAGACGTTGGCCTCGTGGCCGAGGAGGAGTTCAGGTAATGCGAGTCGGCCTGACACCGAGGGAGAGTCAGCAGCCAGGCGTGGCAGCGGGCTTTGTCGGAACGGTGCTGGTGCATGTGGGACTGGTCTTATGGCTTCTGCTTGCGGTAACCCCGCCTATGGACCTTCCCCCGGTCTATGCCGTCGAACTCGTGGCCGCACCGCGACCCGTCCGCCAAGCGCGGTCGACGCCTGAGGTTGTCGAACGGCCGGCTGAACGTCCAGCTCCCGTCGAGCCTGACCCGACCCCGGCCGACCCGGACCCGGATCCCGTCCCGCCCCCGCCAGCTGAGCCGGTGGACCGGGAGCCTCCGCCCCGGACCGCAGCCCCGGTAGAGCCAGCGCCAGGAGAGACCCCAAGCACGGGTGCCGACGTCGCCACCGTCAAGACGCCGGGGCTCGTGTTCCCGTACCCCGAGTATTTGCGCAACATCGTCACCCAAGTGTACCGGCTGTGGGACCGACCCCGAAGTAAGTCGGCCCTCGAAGCCGAGATCTTTTTCCTCATAGACCGTGATGGCAGCGTGCGCGAGATGCGATTCATTTCCCAGTCCGGCAACTTCTCGTTTGACCTGAGCGCCCAGGGAGCCATCGAGGCCGCGGGAAACGCCAAGGCCTTTGGACCGCTCCCGGACGGCTTCGGTAACGACGTCTTGCCGGTCAGCTTTTTCTTCAGTCCGCGGCCTTCCCAATGAGGGGCGTGGGCAGCGTCGTTCTCGGGTTGGTGCTCGCGGTGCCAGCCTCGGCACAGGATTCCGTCCCCCCGGTTGACGAGGGAATCCGAGTCGGCATCACCTACGCACCCGGCGTCCGGCCTCGGCTCTTGGTACTGCCCGGTGTGGCGCTCGATTCGGTTCGGGCCGTCCTGGGGCGTGACCTCGATTACAGCGACCGATTCGACCTGCTTTCGGTCGGGAATGATCCCGCCAGCACCGGGCCGATCAACTACGGACTCTACGCGGCTCTGGGCGCCCAGTACGGCGTTGAAGTCGTGGCGGCGGGTGCCTCGGTCAACATCCGGTTGCACGATTTCGCCCGGGCCGAGGTCACCAACGAGCAGCGCTTTGCCTTTTCCCCGTTCGATTCGCCCCAGTTTCGCATGGAAGTCCACCGGGCCGCCGACGAGGTCGTGCGGTGGGTGACGGGAACCCCAGGCATTGCCGCGTCACGTATTCTCTTCGTCGGGGCCGGTCGACTGTATCGGATCGACAGTGATGGTGGGGACATCGCCGCTCTCACGTCGAGCCAGGAGAAAGCCCTGTCGCCCGTGTGGGCCCCCAACGGAGCGTCCTTCGCCTATACCAGGTTCGATGAGGGCCGCGGATCGATTCTGATTCGATCGGTGGATGGTGGAGGCCCGACTACGGTCCCGTCGACCACGGCGGGGTTGAACTACGCCGCGGCGTTCGCTCCCGACGGCCGCAGTCTGGCGTTCACACGCTCGGGAGAGAGCGGGACCGACATTCACGTCGTGAATATCGCGGATCGATGCTGCGTCCGACGCTTGACCGTGGGTCGCTATGCAGATAATCTATCCCCAACGTTCTCTCCCGACGGCAATCGGATCGCCTTTGTGTCCACCCGCGCGGGACCGCCGCAAATCTATGCGATGGCGGCCGATGGGACGGACCAGGAACTGCTCGTCCCGTTCGATTTCGGGGTCTCCGGGTCCTCGAACGGGCCGGAATGGTCTCCCGATGGCGCGAGCGTGACATTCCACCGCGATGTGGATCGCCGCCCCCAGATCTTCGTCGTGGATGTGGCCTCCCGGCGGGCACGGCAGCTCACGTCCAGCGGGCGAAACACGGATCCCACGTGGGCTCCGGATGGCCGCCACATAGCCTTCGTCTCTGACCGGAGCGGCCGGCGACAATTGTGGATCATCGACACCGAAACGGGCCGGGTGCGTCAATTGAGCACTCCGACCTTCACCCGTCTCCCAGCCTGGTCGCGCCGCCTTGTCCTGACGGCCGCCGGGAGTCCTTAATCCTACGGAGCGCGTCATGAATCGAACATCGATAGTGGTTGCTACCCTCGTGGTTGCGATGGCGGCCTGCGGTGGCCAGCCTGAGCCCGAGCTGCCGGCCCCGGTGGTAGACAGCACCGCGATCCGGGAGCAGGCGCGGCGTGACTCAATCGAAGCCGCCCGGCAGGCGCGCGAAGCCGCCGAGCGTGCCCGGCTCGACGCCGAGCGACGCGCTCGAGAAGAAGCGGAGCGTATTCGAGCGGCACTCATGGCCGAGCTCGCTGCCATGGTCAATTTCGACTTCGACCGCTCCGATATCCGGTCGGTCGACATGGCCAACCTGGATCGGAAGGCTGCGATTCTTGCTGCCAATACCGGGGTCCGCCTCCGTATTGCCGGGCACTGCGATGAGCGAGGATCGGACGAGTACAACCTCGCGCTGGGGAACCGCCGGGCCTCGTCGACGAAGCGTTACCTTGTCAACAAGGGAATCGATGCCTCGCGCATCGAAATAGCGTCCTTTGGCGAGGAGCGGCCGCTCGATAGTGGCAGTAACGAGAGCGCCTGGGCGCGGAATCGGCGGTCTGAATTTGAGATCACCGGCGGCGGCGCGACTCTGGTGGCGCCGTAGTGACGATGCGGAACGGGGTGCTCGGGATTCTCGCGGCCTCCGTTGCCTTGAGCGGGTGCGCGCTCAAGAGCGACGTGCGCCGGGTCGAGAC
>JABDII010000004.1 GCA_013003805.1 Gemmatimonadales bacterium | reverse complement strand
CGCCGTGGCGTGTGCGGAGCGGCTGGCTGCGCTCATGCCGGGCGCGGGGCACATCGTCCACATGCCCGGCCACATCTACATTCGCGTGGGCCGTTACCAGGATGCGGTCGAAGCGAACAAGCACGCGGTCCACGCAGACGAGTCCTACCTGGAAGGACCGCTGGTCACCAAGCGTGGGATTTATCCGCAGGGATACTACCCTCACAACTACCATTTCATGAGCTTCGCCGCATCGATGGCTGGGAACAGCGAGACCGCCATCTATGCAGCGCGTCAAGTCGCCGAGAAGGTGGGGCCGGATGTGGCACGCGAGATCGAGTGGTTGGAGGCGATCACTCCGGTGGTGCATTGGACGCTGGTGACCTTCGGCCGGTGGGATGAGGTGCTGGCCGAGCCGCTTCCTCCGTCCGACCTTCGGTTTACGACCGGGCAGGCGTACTACGCGCGTGGCATAGCGCACGCGGCCAAGAGCCGGTGGGATGAAGCTCAGGCGGCGCTCGATTCTCTCACGGCCATCGCGGAAAATTTCGTCGAGGGAGACAACAAGACCGCACTCGAGATTGCGCGCCACGCCGTGGTCGGTGAAATGGCCTTGCGCCGCGATCAGGCCGACGCCGCCGTTCAGCATTTCCGGGCCGCGGTCGAGCTCGAGAGCGGCCTCACCTACAACGAGCCACCCACGTGGTACTACCCCATGCGCCAATCGTTGGGCAAGGCCCTGATCGCGGCGGGCTTGGCGCCCGAAGCCGAGCGAGTGTACCAGGAAGACTTGAGACGATTCCCGGAGAACGGGTGGTCCCTTTACGGGCTGGCCGAATGCCTCGACATGCAAGGGAAGTCGGACGAGGCGGAGGCCGTGCGGGTGCGATTGGCGGAGGCCTGGAAGCACGCCGACGTGGAGCTGATTGCGTCACGGTTCTAGCAGTCACAGGCCCCGATGCAAGCAGGCGGGTGGTTTTCCACCCGCCTGCTTGCATCGATCGGGGAGTATGCGCTACCCATGACGCCTCAATCGTTCCGCTCATCGCAGTTGAATCACGTTGCGGCACACAGCGGCGACTCTCACCAGCGCGTGCCAGAGCCTCGTGGGCAGACTTCTCCCCTTCTTCTTCCTCAACTCCAACCACACAACCTGTCCCAATTGTCGGAGCAGGTGGCTCCACCACCGTGGGTGTCTCCCGGTAAACCGGGCAACGGCCGAGAAATCCACTGGAAACCCGGGAAACGAGGCTGGACCGTCGACTTTGACCCGGTGTTCGGAGCCTTCGAAGAGCCGCATGATCTGCTTGTTGGTCCCGTGATTCACTACCAGCGCCTGGGCAGTGTCACCGGATATCCAGTGATAGGCTGATTCACTCACTCCGACCACAGGGTCGTTGTCAGCCGGGTCCCCACCCACGCTCAATTGAGTTGCCACTTGTTTGACGTACGCCCGCGCTTCATCCCCCATCTTCTCGATGGCCTCATCGTCTGCGAAGTAGAGCGGTGCCAGATGATGCCAGAACCGAAAGATGGACAGATCGGTTTCGGGGTACTTGCTCAGAAGCGAGAACCCGGTGGATACGGGAAAACGCCCAGCTGGAGAACGCCGTTCCCACGGTTTTACGTATCCGAACGGCGCTCGCCTGGTGGCGACAAGATCCCACTGCAGCGTGTGTTGGCACCCCATGAGTAGGTGCAGCGGCAGTCCTCTCTCAGACTGGACGTCCTGCAGATGCCGTCGCAGGGATTCCACAAACCCGGCGGAGAGCATGTCGTCATCATCGAGTACCGTGGTGAGGACATAGTCCACGCTGCCCTGGATGTACGGGGCGAGCCAGCCGAGGGAGGCGATGTCATCGTTGGAATAGCAATGCAGGACCGTGTGCGCGTGTCCGGCGACGAGTTGCTCCAGACGCGAGCGATACGCGGGTGGGAGCATCTCATCGACAATCAGCACCCACACGAAGTCGTTCCGTGTCTGCCTGAGTATCGAGGGCAAGCACGTCGCCTCGAACACGTCGAATCTTCTCGCGAGAATGGCGGGGGCGAGCGGATCCCACCCGCGGGACACCTTGCTCCCTCCCCTGTAGTTGAATTTCGTGATCACGAAGTGGCACAGGCTCCCCCGGCTCGCCGATGCCATCACTGAAGGTCTCCCTCAGGAGTTCTCATGCCGACCCCGGTCACCCCAGGTGACGCAACACATAGCGGGCATAGTGACGCGGCCAGTCGGCCTCCGGTGCGTTCTCGGCCCGGTCATCCTCGGCTGCCAGGATGAGATGGACCAGCTCGCTCTTGCTCAAGTCCTGGCTCAAGAGGGCCGAGATCCGCTCGTGAAGAAACTCGGCGTACCAGAGCGGCCACTCGGGATCGACGCCATCGGTTTCGATAAACGCCTCGTGATGGGCGGGCCCCGCCTCCCGAAACAGCCGCTCCACCTGCTTCTCTCTCGGATCGTGCATAGGGTGCCCTTTCCCGGCATATAGCCCTTGCTTCGCTAGCCCAGCTCGTAGACCCAGGTCCTTAATACCCCTTACTCCTACTCCTTATCCTCACCTTACCAGGCTGCGTCAGTTGCGGGAAGACCTGGGTCAGAGAGGGCAGGCGGCCCTACTCGCAACTCCCGCTCCCTACTCCCTCGCTCACCCTATTTGGCTGCGTCAGCTCGAGGAAGACCTGCTGTATTCCAACTGGCCGGAGGGTGACCGATCGGAGCGGGACTCCCTCGAATTGCCCGATCAAATCGGCCAGGGTGGTCTTGGCGGGGAGCAGGAGAGTCGTGCGGCCTCCGTAGCGGCGAACCGGAATCCCTAGAGCGCCGGCCCGGCAGAGTAGCAGGGCGATATCCTCTACGTCCACCTCGGCGAGCTCCGCCGCAGGAATCACTCGGCACAGCGCGTCAATCGATCCCTCCCGCAGGATCCTCCCGTCGTGGAGGATGCCGACGCGATCGCAGAGGGACTCTGCTTCATCCATCATATGCGTAGTCAGCAAGACGGTGGTCCCGTCACGCCGGAGCGTACGGACGAACTCCCAGAGCTCGTATCGCGCTTGGACATCCAGTCCGGCGGTTGGCTCATCGAGAATCACGATCGCCGGCGCGTGCACTATGGCGACAGCGAGGTTCACCCGTCGCTGCCAGCCACCGCTCATCGTGGAGACGCGTGCGTCACCGTACTCCGAAAGGTCCAGGGTGTCGACGACCCGGTCCACGTGCTGCTTCAGCGTGGAGCCGCGCAATCGGTGGATGCCCCCGAAGAACCGGAGATTCTCTTTGCATGTGAGATGCTGATAGAGGGCAATCTCCTGCGGCGCCACGCCAATCAGGGTGCGGATCTCCGCCGACGGAGGCCGGCCCGCCACCGACACCTCTCCCGCGTCCGACCCTATCAAGCCGGTCAGGATATTGATAGTCGTACTCTTCCCCGCACCGTTGTTCCCCAAGAGCCCGTAGACCTCCCCCTCCTGAACCGACAGGTCGAGACCGGCCAGGACCCGGCGGGCCCCAAAGGACTTCTCGGTATCGCGCATCTCGATCATCATGTCAGGCCCCCGCCCGTTCACGGCCCAGCATCTGTCGATAGGCACGCGTGCCGAGTGCCAGCGAGCAGGCGGCAAAGCCAAGCAGGAAGAACAGGTTGAGCGCGATGGCCTTGATGTCCGCGCCTTCTTGCGCTACAGCCTTGAGCGCCATGTTCATGTGATAGATCGGGTCCGCCTGGGCCAGGGTGTGTAGGAACGGTGGCAAGAGTTCGACGGGGAAGAAGGTCCCCCCCATGACCAGCAGCGGGACTCCGACGGCTGCTACAGGACCGGTAACGTCTTCAGTTCTCCCAGCGAATCGTGCACCGAAGAAGAAGCCCAGTCCCACGTAGCACATGGCGCTCAGGAAGAGGATGAGGGCCCCCAACCAGACGGAGCCGCGAAATCCACCGCCAGCCGCGTAGGTCAACCCGTAGACGATGGCAGCTTGGCCCAGCGCGATCGCGAGGTGCGCCAATACGACCCCGCCGTAGTACGCCGTTCCGGACAGCGGTGAGAGCAGCAGGCGTCGGAGCGTCCGCCGCTCTCGTTCGCCGACGATCAACGACACCGGCCCACCGAGACAGCTGAAGAACATCGCGGCGCCGAGGAGAATGCCGGGCGCGGTCCAGGTAAACGAGGGGCCAAGCCCGCCGTATTCGTCGGCGTACACCCACCCGAACAGGAGCAGCATCAGGGTTGGGAACAGGATCCAGAAGAAGAGCAGCCGTCGATTCCGCATCAGCTCGATGAGAACGCGATGGGCTACGCGCACGCTATCGAAGAGGATGGCCGACATGATTCGCCTCTTGCCTGGGGCCACCGAAGGTGTATCTTGACAATGTCAAGATACACCTTAACCTGACGGTGTCAAGATGCCTCGGAAGGCTGTAGATAAGCCCCGAGCCGGTTCCAACCGGTCCTATCATCACGGCGACCTACGCCGTACCCTGCTCGACGTGGCCCTCCGCCTCCTGGAGGAGTTCGACCCCAGTCATGTGAGCCTCAGGGCCATCGCCCGGGAGGCCGGAGTGAGCCGGGCGGCGCCCTACCACCACTTCGCCGATCGAGAGGCGCTCTTAGCGGCGGTCGCTGCGGAAGGGTTCCGGTCGCTCCGAGCGGCTATGGTGGAACGAGTGGCGTCGACGGAAGGCAATCCGCTCGAGCGGATGCAGGAGATGGGCGTCGCGTACGTGTTGTTCGCCGTGCAGAATCCTCAGCTCTATCGATTGATGTTCGGCGGTGAGCTCCGCCGCCGCGAGAGTCATGAGGAACTCCAACGGGAATCGGGGGCAGCCTACGCGGCCCTGGGTGCTGCGATGCAAGATTCCATGGAGACCGGGTCCGGCGGTGGCGGAGAACCCGGCAACTTCGCGCTTAGCGCCTGGGCCCTGGTGCACGGCCTCGCGATGCTCCTGGTGGACCAACGGGTCGGCAAACCGGACATGTCGGATCAACAAGTGGAAGTGCTGGCGCGCCAAGCCACCGAGGTATTGGGACGAGGTGTCGCGGGCTAAATCCCTCGCAGCATATCACCGCGCCAGGATGTGCTCCAGATCGGCCAACTCGCCCTCGACGACCGCGAAGCAGTCGGGCACGGTTAGCCTCTTCCTAGACGGTGTATCAATCCGCCGGACCGGATCGAGCCGCTCGCCGTCCTTGGAGACCCAGAACTCGGCCAAGTCACCTCGATCGTCGTAGACCCGAATGACTGAGAAGTCGGTGTTCGGGAAGCGGGCGTCGGGGTAGAACTCTTGGCCGACGATGAACACGATCGAGTTCTCGTCCACTTGGAAGGCATGCGCCGCACCTTCATCCTCGACCTCTTCGAATTCAACCACGGCATCCGATCGAATGCGCACTACGTCCGCTTGGTCCCGATGGACGGCCGACCGGATGCCGCTGAGCCGCCGGTTGATCCCGCCCGCCTGCTCTCGCCATGCCCAGGCTCCGATGACCCCACCCAAGACAGCCCAGAAGGCGGTGATGATGCGCCAGTCGGTGTCGGACGCGAGGACGGTGAACAGCCAGAGAACCCCGATGATGCCCACCGCGCTGAATAGGATGGCGCGTTTCAGACGTGGGCGATCGCGCTCGAACCGGGACGCCTGCGACTCGAGGGTCCTTCGTTCCGCCGGGCTCAGCGGCCGAGTGAACTCGTCGATCATCTTCCCTCGACGGTGATGTCGCGTGAACGTCTGCGACGAGAACGCCGGAGCAGTGTTCAACCGCCGCCGGTGAACATGTCGATCTGCGGTGGTTTGAGCGGCAGGCCCATCGCCAGCAACACGGCATCCACCCAACCTTCGCGGTCGTCGGGATCGAGCCGATGGCACTCAACCTTGAAAAAATCGAGCAGCTCGTCGATGACTTCGTCGATTTCCCGCTGAAAGGTCCCGCTCAGGTCACGCATTCCGTCGAACGACGGCTCGTCGAGCACCGGGACCTTGAAGAGCCCGCTGTAGCTGGTGATCCAGCGCCCGGTCAGCAGATCGTACTCCCGCTGCCGGCCCACCTTGTGTACCAGGTAGGCGTAGTTGTCCAGCACCGAACGGTCGCAGATGACGGCCTCATACTGCGTGGCCGATGCGATCTCCTCGGCGATCTGGGTGTGGATGATCCACGCCTGGGCCTCGAGCGTAGTGTCCTGATTGATGGGCAGGGGGCAGCTACGCACGACCTCCTTGACGATGTCCACGCCGAGGTCGAGGCGCTTGAGTCGCGATGCCAGGTCGAAGCAGAGCGTCGTCTTGCCGACGCCGTGTGAGCCGATGAAGGCGATCTTCACGTGGGGGTCCTCCGCACGCACAAAGATGGCGCGCGTCGGGCGCCGTGACTAGGACCGGCGGCGAGTTCCACTCGCTGTCTATCCCGCTGAGACCCTCAACCTGCGTCTGGCGACCATTCAACCGAGCCGGCTGCTACGTGGCGTCTCGGTGCACCGTCTCCGGTGCGAACGCCGGCAGGCACACCGCCACGTACTCCGCGCCGGCAGGCTCGGGACACGAGTACCGAATCCACTCGCCCGGCTGGGCCACTACGGCCTGGCCGGCTCGCACATCGAGGGTGCCTCCCTCGTGCTCCACCCGAAGCAGTCCCTGGAGCACTAGCGTGATTTCCTCGAACTCGGGTCGCTGGCCGGGCTCGATCCACCCCGCGGGCGCCACCATTCGGGCCACGCTCACGTTCGAATGCCCGGAATTCACCCGGCCGGCATACTCCTCGATCTGCTTGGGCTTGTTGCCGGCTGCCTGGATGATGGTCGGTGCGTCGATGAGTTTGGGCATGCGGCCTAGGACGCTCGCGCCATCAAGTACGAGAGCCGAGCGCAGAGCTCGGATTGGGTCACACCGGTCAGATCAGTCGAGACGCCCTCGAGCAACATGTGGAGCGCCCGGCTCCCATACGACAAGAGCTTCCGGCGATCGGCCATCTCATCGAGCGTGCTGACCATGGTGCGGCGGCGCACGCGCAAGTTCTCCATCCGCCGATCGCAGGTGATGTGGGTGAACCGGTTCTCACAATCTTTTACGAATTTCGCGAGCCGCGCCCGTATCTGCTGGGGATCGCGTGTGGCGAAATCGACGGTCCCTTCGACGAAGGTGATCCGCCGCTCTTCACCGCCGACTAACGCAAACAGATCCAGGAAGGCCAACTCCGACTCATCGGCTTCCGATTCCATCTTGGGCGCCGCGCTCAGGGCGCCGAGCATGGCGCTCGAGCTTGGCTTGCCGACCCATGAGGCGGTCGTCGACTTGGTGCGGCCGTCGGCCAACTTGTCGGGCGGCTTGCAGTAGATCAGCTGCCCGGGCAGGTCGTAAGGAAGTTCGAGCACGGCGCTGTCGACCGTGGCCGCGAGGTGCGTGTCGGTAAACTCGAAGTTGGTTGCGCGGGCCTGCTTCGGGACGCCGAGCAAGTCGGTGGCGGCGAGCGTCGAGGTGTTGAGTCCGGCCTCACCCAGCTGCTTCGACGCGGCATCCAGTTGATCTCGGCTGGATGCGGCCAGCCAGATCTCGGGGGCCGGATAGTTCGCCTTGATTCGCGCCTCGGCCGGCGCGAGCTGAAGCACCTCGGCCGCCTTGACAGCATCCACCTCGGCATGCGGGGGGTTGGAAACCACGAGTGAGTAGTCCATCGATTCCTTCCGGCAGGGTGGTCTCCCCACCAATCGCGTGGGGCTGAGGATCCTCGTAAGTATCCAAACTTAGCTACGCGGCCGCTGGATTCCATGCCCGGACATGGCGGATGCGCCTCAATTGCCCCCCATCTCCTCTCCGGCCAATTGCATGTACATGAACGCAGCCGCCTCATTACTCATGGGGTCGGTGCCAAATCCGACCTGCCCATTCACGATGCAATGGCTCAGGATCAGGTTTCGTGGGATTTCGGCGACGGTCGTATAGCCTAACGAGGCGTCATGCGGAAACCGCACCACACCAAAGTTCACTGAGTCCGGGCGGGTCGGGTAGGGTAGGGTGCAATGTCGAAGTTGATAAACTCGAACCGGTAGTAGCTCGCATTGGTCCCGCTGAGGTTGTTATCGAGCGCCGGGCTCACGCTTGACGACCTAATCGTCGCCATTTGCCCGAGGTCCGCCGGAGTCACGCGCTCCCCAACCGCCTTGATGTTCCCGCCCCCCAGCACCGTTTCGGTGTAAGGGCTTCACTGACCATGTTGATGGTCTTCATGCCATCAAGGGCCTTAGCGGGCAACGTCACGGGCGGATGCACGCTGCCGTTCGCCACAACAATCAGGTCTCCGCGGGCGGCGTTGTTAATCGCCTGTCAGCGGACCCACCACGCGGCCTGTGTGCGCGACGTAGCTGGTATCGAAGGTCGTCGGTGCAATCGGAGTCCACAAGGGCTCCGGCACAGATAACGAACGACGACGAAACGGCTGGTGTTAGGGCCATCATTGCCTCACCAAAGAAAGAACCCCAGCAGCAGATGCGGCTAATGTCGCTGTACTGCCATTGGTTACGACGACCGGGGTCCCGGCCTGGCGCTCGACGAATGCCGTCGTTTCGCTCACATCATATGTCCCGGCAGGCAACCCACCAACGGTGAAGCTGCCGATAGCTGCGGTGGAGCGCACTGTCACCACGTGCTTGCCCTCAGGGCGCACCCAGGCCAGAGCAGCGGCAATGCTCGCATGCGCTTCGGTGCTTGCCACACGGCGCGCACCCCGGCGCAAATGCCGCAAGTACTCCGGAATGTACCGAGTGCCAGCGGTTACAACAGGGTTCCCGTCGCCAGGCGAGGCCGACCGGATGTAGTCGAGAATGTTAAGCTGTGCCCACCCGCTGCCGTTTGCCTCCAGTACCACCTGCTCGAGCGATTGCTGCACCGTGCCGCTCCTCACAATCCATTCGGTCATCAACCCCGGAAAGCTATCACTGAGTCGTGCAGCGATTGCTTGCCGATTCGCAAGTGTCTGTCCGCCGTACCGGTGCCACGTGAGCGCAGATGGAATCCCGGCAGCAATCCCGTTCGCCGTTGCCGCTACCGCATCGAAGTGAGTGAGAGCGGCGTTTTCCGTACTGTTGGTCGCTGAAACAAACCGCGGCGTGTAGCCGTTGGCGCTGAGCAAGTCGGCGGTGGCCCGCATCGCGAACGCCTCATCCGTAAACCCCCAGTTCCCGATGATGTTCGGTTCGTTCGCAATTCCAATTTCGTCCGGCACCATCCCGTACGTGGCGTCCATCCACTGGAAAATATCGAGCACAATCGCTGCGTAGCGTGATCCGTCCCCATCCCCGCCTGCGCCAGTTGGACGGAACGCTGCCGGTTCAGACGACACGGTTTGCAGCAAAAGCTGAATCCGCGGTGGGTCGGTACCGGCAGCGTTCGCGGCGGCCAGCG
>JABDII010000613.1 GCA_013003805.1 Gemmatimonadales bacterium | reverse complement strand
CGCTGGCGCAGACGCGCCGAGGTGATGAGCACCACAGAAGCGATGATCACGATGGTGGCAACCAGCGTGCGAGATGAGAGGCCTTCCCCACCCAACATCCATCCCAGCAAAACAGCTACAACCGGGTTCACGTATGCCGTAGTGGAGACCTTGGCCGGGGTGCTCACTCGCAGAAGCCAGACATACGCCGAGTAGGTGATCAGGGAGCCGAAGACGATGAGATACAACAACCCGAGGGTCGACTGGAGGGAGAAAGCCGACGGCCGGAACTCGGCCCATTCACCGCGCGCGGTTCCCCCTATGAGCAGCAGGATGCCTCCGCACAACATCGCCGTGGCAGTGAAGACCAGATGCGATGCGGGTTTCGTGGCCCGGAGCGAGTAGATCGACCCCATCGCCCAGAATAGGGCTGCACCCAGCAACGCGAGTGCGCCGGTGGGGTCTACGTTGGTTGCTCCGTCCCGCCACGGATTCACCAGAAAGGCCACTCCGGCGAACCCGATCATCAACCCACCGATGACCGCGGCGTCCGGCCGGCGAGCGCCGCGCCACCACCAATCGAGGAGCACCATCCAAAAGGGAGACGTGGCCACGATGAGTGCCGCAATCCCGGAGGGAACCCGCAGCTCGGCCCACACGACGAGACCGTTTCCGGCCGTCAACATCAAGCCTCCGACGATGAGCGCACTGAGCCATTGCCTGGCGGTCGGGGCAGGAATTCCTCGCCATCGACACCACGCGTAGAGCACTCCACCAGCGCAAGTGAAGCGGATCCCTGCCATGAGGAATGGTGGAATCGTCTGTATGGCGAACCGGATGGCGAGGTAGGTGGATCCCCAAACGAGATAGACTGCGGCGAACGCTAGAATCAGCCCGAGTGTCGCGGGCCGGTTCGCCGGCGCGGTCACCCTAGGATTCCTGATCGTCCGGGGAAGACGGCGGGCTCGGGGCACCTCCGGGTGTGGCTGGGACCACGATATACTCCTCGCGATACATGCGAATCAACTCGAACATATAAGAGAGGGCGAGCGGGCCAATCAGAATACCGAGCAGGCCAAAAAATCGGACCCCGGCGAATGCCCCGATGAGGGTAACCAGCGGATGAATATTGGCCCATCGACGATAGATCAGGGGCCGCAGAATGTTGTCGATGTTGCCGACCAGAACGAGCCCCCAGAGCCCCATGAACACGGCCGGCCAGATGCGGTCATCGAACACGAGTGCCAGTGTCGCCGGGACCCATATCAAACCGCTTCCCACCACCGGCAGGATGGAGAGCACCGCCGTCACAACTCCCCAGAAAAGGGGATTGGAGAGTCCGCTCCACCAGAATGCGAGGCCGACGAGGGTCCCTTGCACAGCTGCGATCAGGCCGGTACCGATCAGGGTCGAGTTCGTTACGTCGCGAAACCGACGACGGAGTCGTTCAGTACTGTCGGTGGAAAACGGGATGTAAGGACGAACCGACTGCCAGGCGCTCTCCGGGTAGAGCAAGAGGTAGTAGAGGCCGAAGAGGGCAATGGTCAGGTTGAGCGTCACGCGGGTCGCGGTCCCGAGGAGGCTCAGCGCACTCCGGCCCACCCAGGAGACGATCTGCTCTCCAAGCGCGGCAATCTGCGGGCCGACATCGAATTGTCCGATCCGAAGCTCAGACAGCCCAGCAAGAACAGGACTCCGAATAACGCCGCCGGCGATGGCCTGGGCCTCTGTGGCCACGAGCCCAACAAACGACACGCCGGGGCCGACAATGAGGATGATGGCCAGGGTTACCACGAGCCCGGCGGCCACCGCGGGCTTGAGCCTGGCGCTCAGCCATCGGTGCAACGGGTAGAAGATGACAAAGAGAACGGGAATCCCGATGAGCCCCGTGGCAAACGGTGCCAGCGCAAATGCCAACCCCACGCCGAGGAGCGTGATGAGCAAAGCGGCACGTTGATGGTTGGTATCGAGAAATGGCATCGAGGCAGCGGGAATGGAGAGTCGTGTTCTCACTACTCCACGAGGCAAGCGCTCGTGGCCGTACACGTTACCCAGAGTCCCTCATCTTGCCCTTGCCACCGCCACCGCGCCAGGGCTTGGCCCCATCGACGCGTGCTATCTTCGAAGGCCCTGACTAGGGAGAGGCCTCTCGGCGCGATGAGCACGGTGTCTTCAGAGGACACGAGGAGCGTACGCCATTGCCCCGTGGTCGCGCTATCGACCCACCAGTAGGTGGTGTCGCTGGGCCCGAGGGCCAGCTCGGGATAGGGAATTGAGTCGCGATTGATGATACGTGCGACGATTCGGCCAGCCGCTAACTCATCACGCTCGAGTTCCGCGGCACCCTGCATCGGCTCGATCCGGCAGAGCGGCCCTGGTACCGGTGCCGGAGGGACCGCCATCAGATCGACGACGGTGAGACGTTGGGTGTCGCCTGCCCCATCGCTTCGGTCGAAGCCGAGCCCACGGGCGTAACTCAAGACCTCCGCCCGGGGCATGGTCTCGATTTGGCCGGCAAACGTCGGTGGGGGGGGTCCGCTGCCTGGCGAGGGCGCCGGCGTGAGTGCCACGGTCCCACCGAGCTGACCGATCACCACACCGCCTATGAGGGCCAGGATGACCAGCACCCATGACTGTTTGGTGGCACCGCGTTCCGGCGTATCGGCCATGGGGACGAACTCAGATCGGGAGTGAGCTGAACCCTGCGTGTCCTGGCCACAGGGAGGGCTTCATATATAGCACCCCAGAAAGCAAGAATGCAGCCGGGCGAGACTTGTCGCAATGTGAAACTTTTGGGCGGACTGTCCGTCTGTAATTCCGCCGGTTTTCGGCCATCATCGTGATCAGTTCGGGAGGTATAGCATGAGACCGGATCGCCGTCTCATCATCGTCTGTGCACTCGCGGCCCTGGCAGTTCAGGGGTGTAGCGACGCGAATGCCAATGGAGGCGCGGGCGGCCGGGCGCGCCCGTACCGCGTTGGCGCCGTGGATCGCGGGGGTATCAAGGTCGTGGTGGAGGAGACCGGCGTAGTGGAGCCCGAGCGCCAGATCATCGTGAAGTCACCAATCTCGGGAGTCGTCGAGCGTCTCAACGTCCGGGAAGGTGATCGAGTACGCCGGGGGCGCGGCTTGGCGCGCATCGTGCCTGACATCGCTCAAGCAAACGTCTTTGCGCAGATTCGCAGCGAAATTGCCGCAGCCGAGATCGCGCGTGAAAACGCTGACCGTGAGTATCAGCGCGCCCTGGAGCTCAGTCGTACGGGAGGCATTGCCCAAACCGATCTCGATCAGCGCATGGTCGATCTCGAGCAGGCCCGCAATCAGTATCGGACCGCGACTGACCAGCTCCGATTGGTGGAACTGAGCGGTGTGACCGCAGCTGATTCCGCGCAGTGGGCCAGGATTACGGCACCGGCCGCAGGGGTCGTGATTCGGCGTGGGGTGGAGATCGGGGAGACCGTGGTGGGTGGAACCAGCGCGTTCGGTGGCGGCACCGAGCTGTTCACGATCGCGGACCTATCGACGCTCCTCGTCAAGGCTTCGGTCAACGAAGTGGATATCGGGAAGGTAGAGGTTGGCGATAGTG
>JABDII010000608.1 GCA_013003805.1 Gemmatimonadales bacterium | reverse complement strand
CCGATCGCTTGGGCCACCCGGGTGACGGGGATGTCGAACGCCCGCAGACGTTCGGGATCCACGTCCACCTGGTATTGCTTCACGAACCCGCCGAGACTCGCCACCTCGGACACACCCGGGACAGCGGTCAGCTGGTAGCGGATGTACCAATCCTGGAGGGTGCGCAGCTCGGCCAGGTCTAGACTATCGGACTCGAGCACATACTCGAACACCCAACCCACTCCAGTGGCGTCCGGCCCCATCGTGGGCTCGACGCCGGCAGGGAGCTGGCGTTGGATGCCGTTCAGGTACTCCAAGACCCGAGACCGCGCCCAGTAGATATCCGTGCCGTCCTCGAACAGGACGTAGACCAGGCTCAGGCCGAAGAACGAATACGCGCGCACGACCCTCGCGCCGGGAACCTTGAGCATCTCCGAGGCCACGGGATAGGTGACTTGATCCTCCACGATCTGCGGCGCCTGATCGTGGAAGTCCGTCTGAATGATGACTTGGACATCGGAGAGATCGGGGATGGCGTCGAGCGGTGTGGTCCACATGGCCCAGAGCCCGCCACCGATGACTGCGGCGGTGGCAAGGATCACCAGCCCGCGGTTCCGAAGAGACCAAGCAATGACGGCATTAATCATGTTGGTGCTCCCCAATGGGCGGCCTGGAGTTCCTCTCCTCCGCCGGCTCGAGTGCACCATGTTGCGTACCTGGCATGTCGCCGGCGGTACTCCCGAGACGAGATTCGGCATCGACCAGGAAGTTGGCGGCGGCCACGATCTCCTCACCTTCGGCCAATCCGGACAGGATCACCACTCGGTCGGCGGCGCGGGCGCCCAGGACCACCTCGCGTGGGCCGAGTGTGCCAGATGTGTCGTGGACGAACACGACATTTCGCTCTCCGGTCACCACCACCGCATCCATGGGCACCGTCAGCACATCGGTCCCGACCGTGACGTCCAGGTAGATGGTGGCGAACATGCCTGGCTTGAGCCGGAGGCCTGGGTTTTGTGCCGTCAGCCTCACCCGGTTGGTCCGGCTGGGCTGGTCGATGGTGGGATACACGAAACTCACTTGGCCCATCAGGTGCTCGCCGGGGTAGGCCGCGACCTCGATGTGGGCCTGTGCGCCCACGCGGACAAATTGGATGTCCTGCTCGAACACGTCTCCCTCGACCCAGACGCTGGACAGATCGGCCATGCGATAGAGCAGCATGCCAGGGGTGACCTGTTGCCCCTCGACCACGAGCTTCTCCAACACGATGCCCGTTACCGGAGCGACTAGTGTCAGCGTCTTGGTGACTTCACCGGACTCTTCAATGGCAGCGATCTGTTCCGCCGTGATATCCCAATACGCCAGGCGACGGCGGGCGGCCTCGAGCATGGCCTGGGCGCTTCGCCAGGCTTCGCGCGAGGTCGAATCGACTCGATCCGCCAATCGGCGGGCGGTGAGCAGCTCCTCCTGGGCCGCGACCAATTGGGGGCTGTACAAGGCGAGGACGGGCTGCCCCCGCCGAACGGACTCGCCGCTACTCGCGACATAGAGCCGCTCGACGAACCCTTCGATCTTGGGGGTAACGTTGGCGAGGTTTGGCTCCGGGGCTTTGACTTCGCCCACGGTGCGGATGGTCCGCGTGAGCGTCTCCGTTCGCGCGGTGGTGTACACCACGCCGAGCGCACGCTCTTGTTCTTCCGTGAGATGCACCGTTTGCCGCACCAGGGCACCGGTGGTGTCGACCTCGCCCTGGGTCCCTCCGGCCAGCATCTGGGCGTGCTCTGCCGCGGTCATCTCCGGCATCTCGTCGGCCGGCTGGTCGGCTTGGTCGGTTCCGCACGCGCCGGCGAACAGTGCCGCGGTCAGCGTGAGTGCAGTGGGTCGTTTCATGCTCCATCTCCGTATGGGGTGCCGATCAGCGCGTCAAGTTCGGCCATCGCTCGGTGATAGTCCGAGCGGAGGCGCACGGTTTCGATCTCGTAGCGATTGACGGTCATCTGGTTCTGGACCAGGGTCAGGTAATCCACCCGGCCGACACGATAGGCCGAGAGCGCGGACTCTACCGAGGCCTGGGCCTGCGGCAGGATCGCTTCGGCGTAGAGCACAAGCAGGTTCCTGGCTCGCTGGGCCTCGGCGTGCAGCTCCGCGATGCGCGCGAGGGTCTCGTTGTAGAGATCGCGCTCCCGCGCTTCTTCCATCGACCGCATGGCGGCCATCTCGCGGCGGAGCGGTAACTGACGCGCCCCCGCCCAGAGCGGGATGGTGACTCCCACCATCACGGTCGCCAAATCGACGAACTGGGGACGCTCACCATACCCAAGTGTCACGGTGAAATCGGGATAGACGGCACGTCGCGCGGCGCGGTAGCCCGCCTCGGCCGCACGGGCCCGTTCCTGGGCCGCACGGAGCGCGGGCCGGTCCTCGACGGCCAGGTTCATGAGCGAGTCCACCGGCCCCAACACGGCGAGGTCTCCCTCCAGCTCCAGCGGGCCGATCGGAGTACTCGCTTCGCGACCCAGGAGCGCATTGAGCCGGGCCGAGAGCACCAGCCGGTTCTGCTCCATGACCGTGATGTCCTCGGTCATCTGCGCCACTGATACCTGGGCCTGGAGCACGTCTTGCTGCAGGCCTTCGCCCACCGCGTAGCGGGTCGAGGACACCTCCAGGAACCCGCGCAAGAGCTCGCGGGTGCCCTCCATGATGCCAATGGCCCGATCGATGTACGCCGCTCGGAAGTACACCGACTTGACTCGCGCTATGAGTTGGAGTTCCACCTCGGACGCGTCGAACCGCTCCGCCTCCGACAGGCGACGGGCCCGCTCCTCGGCGAATCCCAACTTGCCCGGCCAGGGAAACCGTTGGCTCAGCTGGACCGAGTTCATGGTCATCTGAACCCCGGTGCCGAAGCCATCAATGGGCCGGTTCATGAGTCCGAATGACAGACGGGGGTCGGGTAGCGCTCCCGCCTGCGAGATTCGCTCCTCGGCGGCATCGGCCTCGAGCCGGGCTGCCTGAAGCGCCGGGTTTCCATCACGGGCTATAGTCACTGCCGCGGCCAGCGTCAGCGTATTAGCCGGGGCAAGC
>JABDII010000592.1 GCA_013003805.1 Gemmatimonadales bacterium | reverse complement strand
AGGTCATCGAGGGAAACGCCGGCAACGAGATCGAGCTCATCATCCTCCGTGGGGGGGACCGGATCCTGCTGAGCGCGACCCCTCGTCCTGAGGAGGTCACCTACCCGGACGGCACCACGCGGACGGTCGGAAAGCTGGGTTTTCGCTTTGAGCCCGACTTGGAGTTCCGGAACCTTGCCCTCGGCGAGGCCGTTGTCGCGGGCTGGGATGAAATGGTCAACCAATCGACGCTGATCGTCCGGACCGTCCGGGGAATGTTCTCGGGCCGGGTGTCGAGTCGTGAAGTAGGAGGCCCGATTCTCATCGGCCAGATTGCGGGCGAGGCAGCTCGGTTGGGATTCGACCAGTTCCTGTTCTTCATGGGCATCATCTCGATCAACCTGGCAGTGCTCAATCTGCTGCCGATCCCGGTATTGGACGGGGGCCAATTCCTGTTTCTGGTGGCGGAGGGAGTGCTGCGTCGCCCGCTGTCCCTGAAGCTGAGGGAGCGCCTGACCGCCGTCGGGCTGGTGATGATCGTAACCCTCATGGGGCTCGCCTTCTGGAACGACATTTCCCGGATCCTCACCCGATTCCTGGGCGGCTAATCCCTGGGTAAGCCGTTTTCCAACAATGTCTTAGGTCTACCGTGCCCGAGCCCGTTTTGGCGCCGACGGTTCGGCGTCTTCGCCTTGTCGGACTCTTGCCTTCGGGGGTGAGAAGAGGTTAGCTTCTGGTCTTGCAAAAGATTGATAATTCACGAGTTGGGCGTTTTTGCCGTCACTTCTAAACTCAGGTAGCATGACCTTCGACAAGCAAACCGTGCTCGCCACGCATCAGGTCCATGACCGCGACACGGGATCGACCAAGGTACAAATCGCGCTCCTTACCGAGCGGATCAACTTTCTCACGGATCACTTCCGTGCGCATCCCAAGGATCACCACAGCCGCCGGGGCCTGTTGAAGATGGTGGGCACACGCCGGCGGCTCCTGAATTATCTCAAGCGAACCGACCTGGTCGGCTACCGCGCGCTCATCGACGAGTTGGGGTTGCGCCATTAGTACGGCTGGTTGGCGAGGGCGCCCCGGATGAGTACACGGGGCGCCCTTTCTGTGTATCTGTACTCGTCTCATGAAGGTTGAACACGTGCATCGGATAGAAACTGAATTTGCAGGCCGGACCCTCGTTATCGAAACCGGCAAGATGGCCAAGCAGGCTGCAGGATCCGCCTTCCTCCGATTCGGTGACACCGCGGTTCTTGCGGCGGTCACCGTCTCCCCAGGCGTATCGACGCTGCCCTTTTTCCCTCTCACGGTCGAGTACCGGGAGAAGACGTATGCGGCGGGGAAGATCCCCGGTGGATTCATTAAGCGTGAGGGGCGGCCGTCCGAGAAAGAGATTCTCGCGTGCCGCCTGATCGATCGTTCGATCCGGCCCCTCTTTCCGGATGGCTTCAAGAACGAGATCCAGGTCTTCGTGACCGTGCTCTCCGCGGATCAGGAGAACGACGCCGATGTGCTCGGCCTCCTCGCAGCCTCACTCGCCCTCAGCCTGTCCAACATCCCGTGGAACGGTCCCATCGGCGGCGTCCGGGTCGGACGCGTCGACGAGCATTGGATTCTGAACCCCACGTTCCAGCAGTTGGAAATATCTGAACTCGATCTCACGGTCAGCGGAACCGCTGATTCGATCGTCATGGTCGAAGGCGGGGCCCTCGAGTTGTCCGAGGACGACGTCCTCGAAGCGCTCAAGGTTGCGCACAAGGGCATTAAGGAGCTCCTCGGGACGCTGCAGAAGGTGATCGACAAGAGCGCGGTCCCGAAGATGGCCTGGACCAAGCCTGACCCCGATCCTGCCGTGACGGCGCGGGTTCGCGAGGTGGCGGAGGGGCCAATCCGACAGGCCATCAACGGCCAAGACAAGGCTACCCGGGCCGCCAGCGTCAAAGCGGTGAAGACGGACATTCTCGGCGGCCTCGCCGAGGAGTTCCCCGAGGCCACCCGTGACGTGGCGGCGGAACTCGGAGAGATCGAATACCTGGCCATGCGCGAGCAAGTGCTCGAGAGCGGGGAGCGCGTGGACGGCCGGAAGTTGGACGTCGTCCGGCCGATTTCCGTCGATGTCGGGCTGCTCCCCCGGACTCATGGGTCGGCACTCTTCACCCGTGGGCAAACCCAGTCATTGGTGGCGGTTACGCTCGGGACGGCGGATGACGAGCAGCGCATCGACAGCATCGATGTGGCGGGCGAAACCACAAAATCCTTCATGTTGCACTATAACTTCCCGCCCTTCTCAACCGGCGAAGTCAAGATGATTCGCGGCACGAGTCGGCGGGAGATCGGTCACGGCACATTGGCTGAGCGTGCGCTCCAGCCGCTATTGCCTCAGTACGAAGACTTCCCGTACACGTTGCGCGTGGTCTCGGAGATCCTCGAATCGAACGGCTCCAGCTCGATGGCGACGGTGTGTGGCGGCGCGATGGCGCTGATGGATGCCGGGGTCCCCATCAAGTCACCGTGTGCCGGCGTGGCTATGGGTCTCGTTAAGGACGACTCGCGGGTCGCGGTCCTCACCGACATCCTGGGCTCCGAGGACCATTTGGGCGACATGGACTTCAAGGTCGCGGGCACGGCCGACGGCATCACGTCGATCCAAATGGACATCAAAATCGAAGGACTGGATCTCAAGATCATGAAGGATGCGCTCGAGCGGGCTCGCAAGGCACGCCTGCACATCCTGAAGGAGATGGCGAAGGCCCTCCCGGCGCCTCGACCCGAGCTCTCGCCGTATGCGCCGCGGATTCTCAGCATTCAGATCAAGCCCGACAAGATCGGCGACCTCATCGGGCCCAAGGGCAAGACCATCCGAGGCATTCAAGACACCACCGGCGCCCGCATCAATGTGGACGACAGTGGATTGGTCATGGTCTCCTCGGTGGGTGGCGAAGGGGGCGAACAGGCACTCGAGATGATCCGCTCCATCGTCACCGAGCCTGAGGTGGGGAAGGTCTACGAGGGCCCGGTCAAGAGTACGACGGCGTTCGGGGCCTTCATCGAGATTCTGCCCGGCGTCGAGGGGCTCCTGCATATCAGTGAATTGCAGCACGCCCGCACCGAGCGAACCGAGGACGTCGTGAAGCGCGGCGATGTCGTCAAGGTGAAATTGCTCGAGGTCGACGAACGCGGGCGCATGAAGCTCTCCCGGAAGGCATTGCTGCCGAAGGGCTGAGGCGTGGAGACCCTGCAGCTCGACACGGGGCTGTTCCGAACTCACGCCGATAACGGCCTGACGGTTCTCTCCGAGGCACTGCCCGGCGTCCGTTCGGCCGCAGTCGGTATCTGGATTCGGGCCGCCAGCGCCCATGAGCTGCGCTCGAAGATGGGGGTCTCTCATCTGCTCGAGCACATGGTCTTCAAAGGGACCGAGCGACGCTCGGCTCGGCAGATCGCTCTCGAACTCGAAGTGCGGGGCGGCTCCCTCGACGCGTACACCGGCCGCGATCACACCAGCTATCAAGCCCACGTTCTCGACAACGACCTCCCGGTCGCTGTCGAGATCCTCACCGATCTCGTCCGGCGTCCGCTGCTGCGCGAGAGCGACCTCGTGCCCGAGCGGAACGTCGTCCTCGAAGAGATCAACGGGGTTCTCGACACGCCCGACGACTTGGTCTTCGAGCGTCTGGCCGAGACCCTCTGGCCGGCCCACCCCTATGGGTTTTCGATCCTCGGGACGGCCGAAACCGTCACCGCCCTCACGGCGGAGGATCTGAAGGCGCGCCACCAGTGGGGCTACTATCCGGCCAATGTGGTCGTGGTGGCCGCGGGCCGGGTGGAGCACGCGGAGTTGATGGAGCTCCTTGAACGGCAAGATTGGTTCGAGGCGAATGACGAGTCTGCTCCGCGAGCGTCCGCCCCGGCGGCGCCAGCGGTCCACGGAGTAACGCACCAGGAACACAAGGACACGACCCAGGCGCACATTGTGTTTGCCACCGAGACATTCCCCTATGCCGACTCACGGCGCCATGCGATGTCCATTCTGACGAATACGTTTGGCGGGGGGATGTCGAGTCGCCTATTTCAGCGGATCAGGGAGGAGCTCGGGCTGGCATACAACGTCTATGCCTTCCAGCAATTTTACCAATCCTCAGGGACGTGCGGCGTATACATTGGGACCCAACCGGGAACGGCCGATGAGGCTATCCAGGCGATCCGCCGGGAATACGACCGTCTTGGGCGTGAGGGCCTGGGGCCGGATGAGACGCTGGACGGCAAGCGGCAGCTCAAGGGACAGGTGATCCTGGCGCTGGAAACGCCGCACAGCCGGATGGGACGGCTCGCGAGCATCGAGCTCAATGGAGATAAGTATCGGTCGGTAGACGAGGTGCTCCGGACCATCGATGCGGTCGAGGAGGATGATCTCGCCGACCTTGCCGCGGAATTCTGGGTCCCGGATCGACAGACGATGGTGTGGTTAGGCCCAGAGCTGCCCAGTCCCAGCGCGCAATAGTGCCTTCGATGGGTAGCCCGGCTCCTACGCGACCTTTACCTCTTTCTCGGGGTTGATCGATGCGCATAGGCGTACCGAAGGAGATCAAAGCGAACGAGAACCGTATCGCACTCGTTCCAGGAGGCGTCGAGGCGTTCGTCTCCGCCGGACACACCGTGTTGGTCGAAGCTGGTGCGGGGCTTGGCAGCGGATTCGAAGACCAAGCCTTCCGTGATGCCGGCGCCGAGCTGTTGGGGCAGGCCGAAGCCATCTGGGAACAGGCGGATCTCATCATGAAGGTGAAGGAGCCTATCGCCCCGGAATGGCCCCGTATGCGCCGGGGTCAGGTCATCTATACCTATTTCCATTTCGCGGCCTCGGAAGAGCTGACCCGCGCCGTCATCGACTCGGGCGCCGTTGCCGTGGCCTATGAGACGGTCCAACTGGACAGCGGTGAACTTCCCCTGCTGACGCCGATGTCCGAGGTGGCTGGACGAATGGCCGTTCAGGAGGGAGCGAAGTACCTCGAAAAGGTCTTCGGAGGCCGGGGCATCCTGCTGGGAGGGGTCCCGGGGGTCGTCCCGGGAGAGGTGGTCATCTTCGGCGGCGGTGTGGTCGGCACCAATGCGGCCCAGATGGCCGCTGGGCTCGGGGCCCACGTCACCATTCTCGATATCGACCTCCATCGGCTGCGGTACCTGGCCGATGTCCTCCCGGCCAATGTCGATACGGTCTATTCGAACCGCCACAACATTTTGGACGCGATCAGCCGGGCTGACCTGGTAATCGGAGCGGTGCTGCTGCCCGGCGCCAAGGCTCCAAGCCTAGTGACTCGGGCGGATCTCTCGCAGATGTTGCCGGGGTCGGTGATCGTCGATGTCGCAGTCGATCAGGGCGGCTGCGTCGAGACGATCCACCCGACGACCCACGAGTCCCCAACCTACTTCGTGGATGGCATCCTGCACTACGGAGTAGCGAATATGCCTGGGGCGGTGCCCCGCACATCGACTCTGGCGCTGACCAACGCCACTCTGCCCTACGGCCTGCGTCTTGCACGATCCGGCTGGAAGTCCGCCTGCCAGGCCGATCCCGCTCTCCGACTTGGGCTCAATATCGTCGAGGGCAAGGTGGTGTATCCCGGCGTGGCCGAGGCGTTCGATCTGCCGCTGGTCGATGTGGAAACGGTGACCTGACGACGTGGTGGAGGTCCTCATTTCCCAGTTGCCGCACGGAGAAGGCCTCCCGCTGCCAAGCCTGGCGACCCCCGGCTCGGCTGGGTACGACCTCGCCAGCGCCGAAGCCGGGGTGCTCGAGTCGATGGAGCGAAGACTGTTCCGTACGGGCCTTCAGATCGCGGTCCCGCCTGGGTACGAGTGCCAAATCCGTCCCCGGTCGGGCCTTGCCCTCCGGAACGGCATCACGTTGCCCAACACGCCGGCGACCATCGATAGCGACTACCGCGGAGAGTTGATGGTTGCCCTGGTGAATCTGAGCCCCACCGCCTTTGAGGTGACCCGGGGCATGCGTATCGCCCAGATGGTCGTGGCCCCGATCGAGCAGGTCCGGTTCCAGTCGGTAGAGAGGCTACCAGCGTCGGAGCGTGGCGAGGGCGGATTCGGGAGCACGGGGAGCTAGCATGGGTTGTCCCACGGCGGCCCCGCTCATTAGGTTACGGCCTTTCCGATGAGATGATCGGTCACACATGAAATTTCCCAGCTTCAACCTGGGCTCGCTCATCCCTGCCAACGAGATCGCCGTCGATCTCGGCACGGCGAACACCCTTGTCTATGTGAAGGGTGAGGGCATTGTGCTCAACGAGCCGTCCGTGGTCGCCCTCGAGAAGGCCACGGGCAATATCAAGGGCATCGGTCTCGAAGCCAAACGCATGCTCGGGCGGACCCCGGACGCTATCATGGCGGTCAGGCCGCTGAAGGACGGGGTCATCGCGGACTTCGATGTCACCGAGCGGATGCTCCGGTACTTCCTCAAGACGATCATCGACAAGCACGTCTTCAAGGTCAAACCGAAGGTCATCGTCTGTGTGCCGTCAGGCATTACCGAAGTCGAGCGGCGGG
>JABDII010000520.1 GCA_013003805.1 Gemmatimonadales bacterium | reverse complement strand
GTTTGGCCCCGCGCGCGCGGATCTCCTCGGCGAAGCGCTCGCTGTACTCCAACAGCGAGGGCCTACCCTCGGTGGCAGACGGTCCTTGTTGCAGCACCACCAGATCCCAGGCTGCTTGGTCGATCGCTTGCCGGGCATCGCCGTCGCTCCAGTGATCTTGCAGCCCGAAGTTGGGATAGGTCACGGTGGCTATGTCCACTCGCCCCACCCCCGCTGAGTCCAGCAGGGCTCGGACGATGCCGGGGAGATCGTTGGTGGCAGTCAGGCTATTGCCGATGAACAGGACGCACAGTTCAGGAGCAGTTCCCTCCTGCTGGGCCCCACCGCTAGACGCCGCGCAGGCGCCGAGGCACGAGAGGACGAGCAGCCCGGCTAGGACGGGCCCGTTACGGGCCATTTCGGGATCCTGCCGGATTCCGCTCGAAGGCGATCAACCCCGAACGCGGGACGGAGAAGGCGTGGACTCCTTCGTCGAGGTGGACGAGGGCCCCGGGAGTCTGGTTGCCCCTGCTATCAAAGGTCGTATAGCCAAAGTCACCCCAGTCTTGCTCGACGATTAGGACCACGCGGTCAGCGCCGGTCGCGTTGATGATGTCGAGCTGGTCGACCGGAGCGCCGCTCACTGGGACGATGACGTCGCCGTACACGGCGACGATCCGTTTGGCCGCTGTCCGGGCTTCGACCAGGGGGTAGTTCAGGAGTGGCTGCCGAGCCTTGAATGCCCCAGCCAGGAGTACCGTTCGGTTGCGAAGCCAGTAGTCGGTATAGAACCGGATCATGTCGAGGTGGGCTTCGGGAATCTCCGCCAGCCTCACCGAGACCTGGGGAACGGCGAACAGCACGTTCCACAACTGGAGCGCGGCCACGTCCACCGACTCGTCCGGGTGCCACATGACCATGTCGGAGTGCACCGCCGTATTGCCGCTCAGGAGTCGGAGGTCCACGGTACGCACCCGATTGGCTGTGGCGGCATTGGGGGAGTCGCCGGCGCGGAACATGTTGCCGTACTTCCGCATGAGCGGGCCGATGTAGGGTTGGCGAAACTCGATCATGACGTCGGGCTTGATCGCCCGCACCTCGGTCATGATATCGGTCATGAGCCGGTCGGTCGCGTCGTTGACGGAAGCGATATCGCGACCATCGCCGGCCTCTAGGACGGTCTCGGCGTTCGCGACGAAGCGGCCCAAGAAATCAAACTTGAACCCGTCCACGCCCCACTCTCGGATGGCCGTACGATAGGTATCGATGATGTGCGCGCGCACTTCGGGATACCGGGGATCGAGCTCGTAGGCCCCCTGCCCGTCCCAGTACCTCAGATACTTTCCCTCGAACTCATGGTGGATCTTGGACTTTTCGCCCACCAACGGCACCGCGTACCAGAGGAGGAGCTTCATTCCTCGGTGATGGACGGCGTCGACGAAGTCCTTCATGGCGGGCAACCGGAGCGGTTCCCAGTCGCCGGTAAAGGCATACCCGCGGTTGCTGTCCAGAGTCTGCCATCCGTCATCCACGATGATGGACGTGAAGCCCAGCCGCGACGCGATAGCGATTTCTCCCAGGAGCGCATCAGCCGAGACGTTCTGGTGATAGCTGTACCAGGTGGAATAGGCCGGAAGCAGTGCGTCTTCGGGGACGGAGGCCGGCGCGTAGCCCGGATACCCGGCCCACCAGGCGGCCACGTCACCCAGGGCCTGGTGGTACGGCACGGCGCGACGATCGATTCTGACATCGACCCGGTAGTCAGTGAGCGCGCGATGTTTCTCGCTGAAGAATCCGATGGTGTTGTGGATCGTCCCGTTTTCCTCGCGGACCCCGGAGAAGAGGCGCACGGTGTGCAGGCCTTCGGACACCGCAAAGGTCAGCCGGTTGCCGTCGTCGCGTCCGAACAGGGTGATGACTGGCGCGTCGCGCGCCAGCATCGAGGTGACGCGGGAGGGGTACCAATCCGCGTTCAGCGATTTGCCGAAGTAACTCCGAGTGCTCCAGTGACCCTGGACGTCGAGCGACGGAATCGACCAGGTGAGCGAAAACGGCGGGGGTGCCTTCGGCGTTGGATGAGTGAGGTGAAGCGTCACGATGTCGAGCCCGGGCTCCAGCGAGATCTGATCGACGGTCAACGAGAAGCCGCCAAGATCGCCGGTGATCTGGTACGGCGTGCCGGCGAGGGTAAACCCGGCGGCAGTGTCCTGTCCCGCCACCGGGGTGACGGCCGCCGTCAATGCCAGGAGCGTGGGTGCGAGGAGGGTATGCAGCCGCACCATGTGAGGTGACGGTGTGCGGTACGCGGACACGGTCATTCTCCGATTCGATCGATGCGTCGAATCTTGCGCTGTCCCAGAGAACACTGCAAGTACGGTCAGACCGCCAATGGCCCGACTGACCTCTATCCTATGAAGAGAGGGGAGCCAATCAGAGTCTCGTGGCTCCCCGCTTCAGTTTCTGTCAGCTCGTGGCTAGGAGAATTTCTGCCTGCCGATTGCCCTGGTCTCCTCGTCATCCAGCACCGGTGTTACCTCCGCGTCTATGACGTTGTTCCAGTTGAGAATCCACTTGTGAACCGCGCTGGGATCGTCGGTCTCACAGATGGCGAGACCACTGAACTGGACCAGGTCGTGCCATCGACCGATCAACCTGATGTTGTCGCCCATATCGGCCTTGTCGTCGTCGCTCGTCATTTGCGAAAAGGCCTGAAGCGTGTTGTGGCGTTCGTCCTCGTGGACGCGCCAGCTGACCAGGAATTTCATTCGAGTTCCTATTCAGGAAGGTAGTATGTGAGTGTCGTTGCCAGAGAATGATGGATCCGAACAGCATGAGGGAATCAACGTACTTCGGTCCTGGAGAGCGCGCAAACCAACGGGGCCAGGATCAGACGAGCCAGCTTACCGACTTCCCTGCTACCGACCCTTCGGCTCGATGAACTCCTCGAATGGCGGGTAGCCGTGAAGCGGTTCGAGATCGAAATCGCGGTGGAGCCAGACATTGAATACCCGGCCCTGGGCATACGCTTCGCGGAGTAGCACCATGGCCCGGTCCAGTTCACCGAGTTGGGCGGCGATACATGCCTGCCAATAGAAGTCGCGTCCGAAATCGTAGGGATCCGCCATACCCTTGATCTCTGTGCTGATCCTGAGCGCCTCGTCCCGGTCACCTCGTCTCGCCGCCAGCACCCCCAGGAACCCCTGCACGTTGACGTCAGGCGGGATCATGGACGACACCTCTTCGAAGAGCACCTGAGCGGCGTCCCAGCGTTCCGCAGAGTACAATGCCAGGGCCCGCCAGAACCGCGACCGGATGGTCCCCGCTTCATCATCGGGGCGCGAGGTGAACCACTCCAGGGCTCGCTCGGCAACTCGGATCGAGCCGTCATGATTGTCATGCGCCCGGAGTTCCGCTCCCACCGAGAGCATGAGGTCCCCTGCATCGATCTCTCCTTGCGACGGCAGGAGGAGGCTCTCATCGAGACCTCGAACGACTTCAGCGATCCGTCCCAGCGCCGCGAGCGCTCGCAGTTCATTGCGGAGCATCATCAGCCGGTCGGGATAGATCTCACGAGCGCCTCGTGCCTCGATCAGCTCGCTCGAGTGGTCACCCACCATGTGGAGTGCTTCCATCAGGGCATCCCACTTGAAGTAGAGCTCAGGGGTCGACAATCCCTCACGACCGGACAAGATCTCGATGGTCTCGTACGCGCGGTTCGACTTCAGAGCCTCGACGGCAAGGTCGGCAGCACCGCCCCGCGCG
>JABDII010000508.1 GCA_013003805.1 Gemmatimonadales bacterium | reverse complement strand
CCAGCGATGCCGAGCGAGCTGTGCCGCTAAGCTGTCCAGCGTCCACACGGCGATGGTATCGCGTTTGGTCATGCGGCCGCCCAGTGCGACATCCGAAAGCTCACCAAGCTGGACGCCGCCGGCCCACTGGAGGGAATCGGATCGGCCACGCAGGGCTGCGCGGAATCGTTTGAACTCGAATCGACCCATGCCGAGTGAATCGGCGTCGAGGTCCAGGGAGAGTTGCGGGCGGCGACCGCCGAGCCAGGTAAGGTTGCCGGCGATGGACGGCGCGCTGAGCGTGCCCCGCGACACATCAGTCAGGGCGAATCGCCCACTCAGGAGCAAGGTGTCTAAAGCCCCGCTCACCTGCAGCGTTCCCTGCAGGAGGCCGCGCAACGGACTCGCGACGGCCGCGCTGTCACGCTCGAGCCCGAGTGCCGTCACCAAAGAGTCGAACACCGTGAGGCTGTCGGTCCCCATCGCGAAGGTCATCGTGCCCGTCTCTGGATGCCGCCACCCGACAGTGCCCGAACCGGTGAGGCCCCCCTTCGGAAATCCGACGTTCAGCGAATCGAGGTGGAGCAATCCGTTCTTCACGGCAAGAGAGGCAGACGCCGTGTCGAAGACGAACTCTCGGATGCTGCTCGGTCCGAGCGAGATCGCGAAGCTTCCCTCTGGCTGGCCTGCCGAGTCGACGATACCCTGGATCACCGCGCTCCCACGCAGTGTTGTGGGAGGTCCCGACCCGCGGACCGCAGCCAGGTTGAGCGAGTCGAAGGCGATGGCCAGGGAGTCCCCACCCCACATCGGGAGTAGCAGCGTCGCCGGCCCACGCATCCGGACGCGGCCAATGTCCCCACGCACGTTGGCATCCACCTCGACTCGGGCGAGGTCCCCTTCGAGGCGAACCGGGCCCCGGAGGAAGCCCCTGCTCTTCAGCGCGGGGAATCCCCGGCGGATGCCGTCGAATGACAGTGGGGCCAGTACCACGTCGGCCGACAGGCCGAGGGTGTCGCTGCGGGAGTCGAACCGTACCCGTCCGTCGAGCTCGCTCGCCGGATGGCCTTCGTCCTGGTGACGTGCATGACCTCGGAAGGTGGTGTTGCGCCACGGCCCACTCAACGCCCCCTCCGCCTCGAGCCGCCCATACAAGTGGACCGCGGGAATGAGCAGCCGCACGGTCTCGAGCGCGAGGTCCGAGCGGTGCACAGTGAAGCTGTCGAAGACGACACCGTTGGGCCCGGCCAGCTGTACCACGCCTTCTCCAGCGACTTCACTCGTTGGCCGCTCCGGCACGCGATAGTCCACAAAATTCCAATCGAGCTCCACCGCCATCTGATCTTGGTACCCGTTTCCTGCGACCGTGCCGGTTAAGGTGCCGTCCAAGGGGAGGGTGTCGAGGTAGGGCCGAATCGCATCGAGCGTCAGGCCGTCGAGTCTCAGCCGCATATCTCTCACACCGAGGCCCCGGCGTTTGTCTTGCAGAATAGTGACAGCGCCGTCGAGTCCACCGGCCGGTCCTCGGAGTGACATATCGCGCAACGCGAACGCCGTACGCTCGGGACCCTCCGTCCTCGCCGCCAGGACCGCAGGCCCCGTGAGATCCGGAAAATCCGCGGAGATCCAGCGAATGTCCGCCAGGTCCAACTGAGACATATCGAGCCCGATATCGTACAAGATCGGACCTTCCGGCCACGTCAGGACTCCGCCGCCGGAAATCTGCGAGTTGGGGAGGGCGCCGGATTCGACAGCGAAGATCAGGCTGTCGCCCTTCACTTGAATCCGTCCACGGATGTGCCGCACGGTCACTGCCGGATCGCTCAGGACGCCGGCCAAGGTGTCGAGATCGACGGTGAGCGGCCGACGATCGGGCATGCTGGCCCAGACCGTGGGCATGCGCGTGGTGAGTTCCGAAACCGTGATGATTCGCCGGAGCCCGTCAGGTGCGTTCTCGATAACGCGTCCCGGTTTCGCGCGCTCTCGCGCGAGTTCGGCGCGACCGGCGTCGGTAGCGATGTCCGCGGACGGCGACCACGGAACAGAGATTCGGACCGTGCCGTCGAAGATGTGGAGATTTCGAAACTGCACGAAGGGCGGCTGACCGCCCGGTGCCCCCTCACCCAGCCGCAGGACCTCCTCATAGTTCATCCGTCCCGCGCGTCGCTTGGTGATATGGACCGTCGGATTGCGCAACACGACGCTCCGCATGACGACTTGCCCGGCGAGGAGTTGGGGAAGGTTGTACGTCACATCGACGCTGGGTAATGTCGCGAGTAGGCCACCGCTCGTATCACGAATCGTCACGTCTGTGAGCGTGAGGCTCCGGACGAAGGAGCCGGAGATCGCACCAAACTTGAACTCCCCGCGCAAGGTCCGCCCCAGTTGATCGGCGACTAAACGGGCGAGAAGACCCCGACCAGGCGAGCTCGCCGTCATGGAGGTCACCATCCCAACCACCAGAGCCAAGGCCCCCAAGACTGTCACGAAGAGGAAGTGCGCGAGGCGGCGGCGCATCAGAACGGCTGCCCGACGGAGAAGTGCACGGTGAACCGCCGGCCGCGGTCCCGGGTGAAGGGATCCGGCAACCGGAGCAATTCGCCGTTTGGTCTGCTCTCAAACAGCTGCCCGCTCGGCAAGTCGTAGGGATTGTAGGCGACATCGAGTCGCGCCGGACCGAGGGGCGTGGCCACCCGAATGCCGACACCGGGGGTCAGTCGAATGACGGCTGGGGCCACGTCAGTCTCGCCGCGCTGCCACAGTCCTCCTGCATCGAGGAAGGCCGCAAAGCGGAGCCGGCGACGAAAGATCGGGGAGGGCACCCGGAACTCGAGGTTCCCCACGATGAGCGTGTTCCCGCCGGTGGCGGAGAACCGAACCTCAGACGAATCAAGCGCGACCACGTTCCCAAGGGTGTCCCGCGTGACGTTCGCCGATGGAATCACGTACACGACGGGGCCTAGTTCGTTGCGATCGTATCCGCGAACGTCGTTGGGGCCGCCGGCATAGAAGCGCTGTTCCGGTGGGACGAAGTTGACGGAGTTAGACCGAAAGTCCACCGTGGGAGCAAAGATGAGTCCACCCCGAATCCGCCAGCTCAGGACCGAACCCCGACCGATGGGACGATACCAAGCTACATCACCGACGAATCGGTTGAATTGCTGTTGTGAGGACGAACCGATGAAGCGAGAACTGTGGGTAAGCTCTCCGCTCGCCACGAACCCGCGGGATGGGTCGAGTGGGTTATTGGTGCGTGACGCCGTCGCCGTCGTTGTGAAGGTGGCCAGGATCCGGCGCTCCTTGAGTTGGTTGATGTCCTCAAGGAGACACGTGTTAAGAACGCGCAGAAATTGGCGGCGTTGGCCTCGGTCTGCCCGTCTGCCAGGCGGTACGTGAAGTTCAGCGGGATCCGCGCCCGCGTCTCCCGGCTAAGCCCCACGCTGAAGCCGACTTCCTCCCGCCGGTAAACATTGAACGACGAGCGCCGCTCGGCGAAGAGCGCTACGGTGGCGGTGTTTTGGGGCGAGAGGAACGCCGGACGACGGAGCGAGAACGTCGTGTTGTAGTTGACCTTGGCGGAGGCAATCGAGTCCTCCTTGAGCGCGCCACAGACGACGTTCTCCTGCAGGTTCCAATCGAACGGGCTGCCGACTCCAAGCTTCGAGATCCGCCCCGAAATGTCGAACACTTGCCCCCCGCCAAGGAAGTTCCGAGCGGTCCACCCCGCACCGAGCCGGAAGCAATCGTCGGTACCGAATCCGACGCCCGTCCGAACCTTATGAAAGCGCCCTTCGCTCACCTGGACCAGCAGCGGAACACTGGCAACATCGGCACTGAAATCGCCGCTGTCGATTCCAACCGCCGCAAAGCTGAACAACTCCGTCTGATAGAGATTTCGCTGGCTGCGAAACAGGTCGTTCTGGGAGAAAGGGTTTCCCTGTCGCGTGGCGAGCAAGGACAGCACCACAGACGAATCGACGGCGCGGGTGCCGGTGACCCGGACCGACCCCACTGTGCTACGGAGCCCGGGATAGACATCGAGGCCAACGCGTGCGGTTCGCGCCGCCTTATCCATATCGAAGTTCTGGAATACCTCAGCCGAGGGGTATCCGCGATCCTGGAGTCGGCGGACGATGGTATCCGCCGACGCCTGCATCAAGAAACGATTGAACGGATCTCCGACGCGTAACGGAAGATCCTGTGTGATCCGGCGAGGCTCCGGCAAGGTGTCCAATCCAACAAGATCGAGCGCGATGACGCGTACTGGCTCGTTCTCGGCGATGCGGACCGTCAGATAGATGTCTTGAGGTTTCCGAACGACGAGCGTGTCCACTGCCACATCCAGGTAGCCACTCTTCCGATAGAGCAGTGTCAAGCGCAATACGTCTCGCTGAAACTCGCGCTCATCGAAATAGCGCTTCTCGCCCAATCCAATCCAACGCACCAATCCGCTTCGCGCGAACCAACTGGAATTGGTCGTGCCGATGACGGCTCGCAGCGTCAGTTCATCGATCGCCCGATTGCCCTCGAATTTGAGCTGACGGATCACCGGTGGCGCCTCTTGGGCCGACAGGGTCGGGGTATAGAGTACCAGCCCGGCAAGCGCCGAGGCTACCAGTCGATTCAGACCGATCCGACCCAGTCTCATGTCAGAAAATCACCCACTCGGTTCCGCCCCGGCCCAGGAGACCACGTTTCTCTCCCCGCTCGATAGGACCTGCAATTGACGGCATCCTGTAAGATCACTAGCTTCAGCATCTTACGCTACCACTGTCAAGTTTTTGGCCTCCGGGCTGGGGTTCAGCCCCGCCAAACGGCCCGAGAGCCACGTCTTGCCCGTGGCCCATACGACCCGGAACTCCTGAGCGGTTCACGCCATGCGTACCCTAGCCTGCTGCACTCTGACTATTCTCCTCCTCGCCGGGGCCACGGTCCAGGCTCTCGAGGCCCAACGAAACCTGGCGAAGCGCGTGACCAAGCGGCTGGAGAACCCACCCTTCGACCGAAATCTCTGGGGCGTGGTGCTCACCGATCTCGACGGACGAATCCTGTTCAGTCGGAACGCGGAGCGGCTCTTCATCCCCGCCAGCAACACCAAGTTGGCCGTGGCCGCTGTGGCGGCCGCCCTGCTTCCGCCTGACTGGAAGGTAAGGACCAGCGTGTATTCGTCCGGACCCGTCGTCGAGGGCGAGTTACAGGGCGACCTGGTGCTCTATGGCCGTGGTGACCCGACATTCAGCCGGCGCTGCTATGCGGGTGACACCACGCAGGCAGGGGTGTGTGTGGACGATCCGATGCAACCGCTGCGAATACTCGCCGGACAGCTTCGGACACGGGGAATTCGGACGGTCACCGGGAGCCTGGTCGGTGACGGAAGCTACTTCGAGCCGACCCTGGTACACCCCTCCTGGGAAGGATATGACCTGAATTGGTGGTACGCCGCTCCAGTCTCCGGACTCGCGGTCAACGACAACAGCATCGATCTCGAGTATGGACCGGGCCCCGCGGAAGGCGCACCCGTGAAGATCAGCTTCACCCCGGATCTCGGCAATCTCACGCTGGAAAATCGCACCTGGACCGGCCCGGCCGGGAGCCGGCGGACGATCGATTTCTTCCGCCGGCCGGGCTCGCTCGACCTGTGGGCAGCGGGAAGTGTTGCGCTCAACAGTGGCACTCGAACCGAGTACTTCGCGGTGCCCGATCCCAACTACTTCACCGCGCAGGCGTTTCGCCGAGTCTTGGCTGACTCCGGAATCAGCGTCGCCGGACCAACGCAGTCCACGACCGACTCGACGCGATATCAGCATCTCCGCTTGGGCGCAGCCGTAGCCGAGGTGACGTCACGCCCCCTCACCGACTGGATCTTTCCCGTTCTGAACACCAGCCAGAATTTCTTTGCCGAGACATTGCTGAAGCAGCTCGGCAAACAATTCGGAGCGGAGGGATCGTGGAAGGAGGGGCTCGAGGTCGAACGCCGATTCTTGATCGACTCGGTCGGTATCGATTCGACACACTTCAGCTTCCGTGACGGCTCCGGATTGGCGAGTTCGAACGTGGTGACCCCGATCGCGTTCGCAAAGCTGCTGGGCTACATCCGGCGCCACCCCCACTACGCCACGTTCGCAGCGGGCCTGCCCGAATCGGCCCAGCGGGGATCGCTAAAGCGGCGATTTGTCGGGACACCGCTCGAGGGAAGGGTCAGGGCGAAGACGGGGAGCATCTCCCGGGTCAACTCTCTCTCGGGATACATTGAGACCGTGAAGGGAAAGACCCTGGTGTTTGCCATCCTGGCCAACAACCATGCTCGAGGTGGCTCCGAAATGATCCGACAGATCGACAGCATCGTGGTGGAAATGGGGAGGTAGTCGTGTTACTCGTGCTCGTCCGACACGCCCACGCAGGATCGCGTGATCCCATTCACTGCGCGGATGATACGCTCCGGCCCATTACCGACAGGGGGCGCTCGACCCAGCTCGTGATCAGCCAGTATCTCCGTGAATGTGACATCGTCCCCACGACGATCTTCTCCAGCCCCTGGCTCCGCGCGATACAGACGGCAGAGCTACTGGCCCAGTCCTTTCACGATGCGACCGAGCCGGCCATCGTGGAATGCCCGCCACTTGCCGCCACCCCGAATCTGCGGGTCATTGCCCGGGCCGTTGGGAAACAGTCTGACCAGGCCACGCTCGCGTTCGTGGGGCACGAGCCCTGGCTCGGTCAATTCGCCGCGGCCCTGTTGACGGGGTCAGCCTCGGCGATGGAACTCGACGTTCCCAAGAGTGGGGTGATCGGCATCGAGGCGTCACGCATCGGACGGGGCAAGGGCACGCTCCGATTTTTCGTTCGCCCTTCGATGTCACGGCCGAAATGATCCGGGCCGTCACCCGGCGTCCAGCCGTGATCGTCACGCTTACGGCGTTCGCGGCTCTCGGAAGCTGCCGACAGGCAGATCGCCAGACGACCACCACCACCGTCAATCGGGCGCCGTTTCCGATTGACAGCATCCCCATCACCAGCGACGCGCGTCTCGACCCGAGCGATCGCCTGCTCGGCAGCTTCGTGGGCGAAGGTACCAGCCGCGCCATTCACCTCCTCAGTAACGACACGGCTCTGATAGCAACACTCTACCGGCGGTACGGTCCGCCACTCGATCGGGGCGAGTCCGTGTGGTCGCGGCTCGGTGGGGTCGGAACGATCGCGCTCCTGGCAGGCGATGGGCAGACCGGCCCCGCCATTCAAGAGCCGTTGGCCGGCTTTGGGGGCGGCCATACCAGGGTTCGGCCACTCTCCATTCTGTTGCGCGGCAACCGATGTGGAGCTTCCGGTTCCTTGGCAGAGATCATCGTCGGCGAGCCGCACAGCGGCGGCTGGTCCGTCTTTCACGGACCAGTTCTCGGGTCATTTCAGACGCGACCGCGCAGCGAGCTGGCGGAAGGGGAGGTCGTCGAGCGATTGGCCGCGCCACCGCCCCGGCCGGCATTGTTAGACAGTCTGTTAGTGCGCTCGGAACGCGCTATCGACTCTGCCATCCAACAACGCATGCCGGGCGACCTCCTTCCGTTGAGCGGGCCGGGCCGGGGTCAACTCGAAATCAACACGTTGCAGGACATCGACGCAGCCGACGTGGTCGCTATGCGAGGTGGCGACGACCAGGCCCGCTACGCGGTGGCACTCAGAGTACGCCGCGTCACTTCTCAGTCGGACACGCTGCTCGCTTCAGCCGTGTTGGTGTGGGACAGCGCCGGGCAAAACGCGCAAACCGTCCTCCGGCCGACTGTCCTCGGCCTCCAGGGTGGGCAGCTGACTACATTCGGCGGCGAATGGCCTCCGTTGTATTGGCGCCGGCTCGAGGCCATTTCGGGATTCGGCAGTGGACGAGACTACCTTTGGCTCGAGCAAGTACACCCCTCTGAACGCACTGTCGTTTGGGGTGTCGTCTCACCGCAGACAAATACGGTCGTGGCCGCGGCTCGCGTGGCCGGTCCCTGTGATCGATGAGCGGACCGATTCCATTTCTGGGTGATTGACCAGCATGAAGATCTACACCAAGACGGGCGATCAGGGCGAGACAAGCCTTTTCGGAGGCGGCCGCGTCCCCAAGAGTCACCCACGAGTGGCTGCCTACGGGGACGTGGACGAGTTGAACTCCGCCATCGGTGTTGCACGCGCGACCGACCCTCGCGAGTTCGCCGACACGTTGCTGGAATCGGTCCAGCAGGACCTGTTCGCCATCGGAGGGCACCTAGCCACACCGGACCCCAAGAAAGTCGCTCAAGCCCTCGCCAAGGCCGACCTCTCGCCCGAGCGGGTTGGTGAACTCGAGACCGTGATCGATCAGGCAACGGACGAGCTTCCTTCGCTCACCGACTTCGTCCTGCCTGCCGGGAGCCCCAAGGCCGCAGCGCTCCATCTCGCCCGGACGGTCTGTCGCCGCGCCGAACGCAGCATCGTGCGGCTCGCGCAGGAGTCGCCGGTACCAGATCTCTTCCTAGAATACTTGAACCGGCTGTCAGACACGCTCTTCACCCTCGCCCGTTTGGCCAATCATCGGGGCGGCCACGGGGATACGACCTGGTAGGCGCTTGGATACCATTCGGGTTCAGCACGCCCTCGGCGAGTATCACGTCCACATAGGTGCCGGTGCGCTCGATCAATTGCTCGAGTTGACGAATCGGTATCTGTCGAATCGGCGGGTGGCCATCCTCACCGACACAACGGTCGAACGCCATTATGCGGAGTGGCAGTCCGTGCCCGACCATTCCTGGCGGCAGGACAGAAGCGACGAGAGTGAACCCCTCTGCGGTCGGTCGGGTCTTCGCGGTCGCGCCGGGAGAGTCCAGCAAGACCCAGGAGAACTGGGCTCGGCTCATCGACGCCCTCCTCGAAGGCGGCTTTGGGCGTGACAGTGCCATCATCGCGCTCGGCGGCGGCGTCGTCGGCGACCTGGGGGGATTCGTTGCGGCAACGTTCATGCGCGGCGTTCCGTTTCTGGCCGTTCCCACGACGCTGGTCGCCATGGTGGACGCATCGGTGGGAGGCAAGACCGGCATAAACACGGCGCACGGCAAGAACCTGATAGGCGCGTTTCATCCACCGGTGGGTGTGGTTGCAGACCCGCGAACGCTGCTTACGCTGCCGGATCCGACATACCGGAGTGGCCTGGCGGAGGCGGTCAAGCATGGCCTGATCGCCGATGAGGAGTACTTCGAATGGCTGGGCGCTGAGGCCAGTAAGGTGCATTCGCGGGAGCTTCCCACCCTCACGCGCTTGGTTCGCCGGAGTGTAGAACTCAAGGCATCGATTGTCAGCCGGGACGAGCGAGAGATTGGTGAACGGGCCATTCTCAACGCCGGCCACACGTTAGGCCACGCGTTGGAGCACGCGACCGCGTACCGACTGGACCACGGCGAGGCCGTCGCCCTTGGGCTCTTAGCCGAATGCAGAATCGCCGAGGCGGTGGGACTGGCCGAAGGGGGGCTGGCGGATCGAGTTGGGAGGGTGCTGAGCCGTTTGAACCTCCCCACCACACTCCGGTTCCCCGTCGATGCGGAAGAAGTGGTGAGGGTGGCTCAAGTCGACAAAAAGACTCGAGCTCAGGTCGTTCGGCTTGCGCTTCCAGAAGCGGTCGGGCGTATGCATCGGGCCGGAGGGGAGTGGACCGTCGAGTCGCCACCTAACAGTATCCTGGTGAACGTGTTGGAATCGCTCGCTTCATCGAGTGCGTGAAGTTTTGAACCCAGCCCTACTCCGTCCACAATCGCTGTAATCCCATACACAACAATCACTTGAGAACCACACGTGGATATGTGGGAAACTGTCTTGTGGTGGAAAAGTGGACGAAATCAGCAAGCGGTTGTAGATGAACAAATTGTGATGTGGAAAATCATTTTTCGCTTGACCGGCGCTCGGGAAATTCCTATTATGCGCACCGAACTGGCGGCCGACCCAGTTCGGTTTCTCTCCCTCGCGGGAATCTCAGCTTCGCTCCCGACCGCTTCCGCATCCCGGGGTAGGCAATGGCACCATTGACCGCACGGAAGGCTCGCCCCTTCTTTCGAGCCCCGCCAACCAGCGCCTTCGATCAATACCTGCAAGACATCCAGAAGCTTCCCATGATCTCCGATCCCAAGGAGGAGAAGCGGCTGGCGAGGTTGGCTCGAAACGGAGACACCCAAGCCGCCGAGCGGCTGGTGACGGCGAATCTTCGATTCGTCATTTCCTACGTCAAGAAGTACCAGGGGCACGGGCTGGACTTAGGAGAGCTGGTTGCCATAGGGAACGAGGGGTTGTTGAAGGCGGTTCGAAAATTCGACCCTGATCACGGCGTCAAGTTCATTTCGTACGCGGTCTGGTGGGTGCGACAAGCCGTCCTGAAGGCGCTGGCCGAACAGACCCGAAGCGTTCGCATCCCCCTGAACCAGAATTCGGCACTCATCCGGATGTCGCGCGCGGAGAGTTTTCTCTCGCAAGAGCTCGGGCGCGAGCCCACCGACAAAGAGATTGCCACTGCCCTGAATGATTCGGTCGACAATATCCGAACCGCCCGCCGTATGACGACCGCCGAGCTGTCGTTGGATGCACCGGTCGAGCGGACCGACAAGGCAGCCAGTACCTTCGGTGAGCGATTCGCCGGGACTGAGGGCGGAGAGATCGAAGAGAACACGGATGCCCGCCTCACCCGAGAGTTCATCGATCGGATCTTCGAACAGTACCTCACCCCACGGGAGCGCAAGATCCTCCATCTTTACTACGGACTCGAGGAGGGTTCGGAGGCGCTGACGCTCGAGAAGATCGGCGCTCTGATGGGGGTGACGCGGGAGCGTATCCGCCAGATTAGGGAGCGCGCCTTTGAGAAGCTCCGAGAGTCTCCCGACGTGAAAGCACTCCAGGGATTCTGGGGAACGGCCTGAGGCCGATCCGCCAGTAGCACCTCCCCGACTCTCCCGACCTTCGCTGGGAGGGATTGGATTGTGTGAACGGGCAACCACCGAGATCTTCCGGTATGTCCGCGCCCCTAGCACTGTTTCCCCTCACGGCCGTCCTCTTTCCCGGCACCATCCTGCCGTTGCACATCTTCGAGCCGCGCTACCGGGAATTGGTCGCGGATTGCCTGGAGGATGACGCTCCATTCGGCATCCTCCCCCCGGGAGAGGAACGGGAGGCACCACCGCCTGGAACGGTCGGATGTGCCGCACGTATTCAGACGCAGGACCTCTTGCCGGATGGGCGATCGAACATCATCGTCGTCGGACAAGAGCGATTCCGGGTTCAGCGCTATCTCAAGGATGACACCCCCTATCTGAAGGCTCTTGTGGAGGGGTTCGACGATCACGAGATCGACCCCGAGCCTCTGAGCACCGAGGAACTCGAGCGGCTGTTCCGGGTCTACACGGAGGCGATGCAGATCCTGCACGACGTCGTGCCGGAGACCGTCGCCCTCGCTCGAGATCCGGGTGCACTGACCTTCCAGGTCGCGGGGGCCCTTGACCTCGGCACACCCTCTCAGCTTCGGCTTCTCGAAATGCAATCGGTCAAACAGCGGGTTGAGTCATTGACTCGGTGGCTCAGGTCTCGAGTCGCCGACATGGCCGACAGAGCGCGTCTGCATGAGCGGGCGCGCGGCAACGGGCAGAGCAGTCGCCCGTATCCACCTCCCCCGGGCAGTCCGTGAACGCCTCGCTCGCCCCTGCACTCGCCAAGATCGTCGGCGCTCGGTGGGTACGGCACCGACCGTCGGAGCGCGCCACGTTCCGATCCGATGGGCTCCCGACGCACGAGGCCACCCCCGGCCTGGTCGTTCTCCCCGGCACCCGGGATGAGGTGATACGCGTTGTGCGCCTGCTGTATCTCGCCCAAGTGCCCTTCGTGGCCCGTGGGGCTGGGACGGGGCTGTCAGGCGGGTCGCTGGCCGACGAGGATTCGGTGTTGATCACGCTCACGCGACTCACCAAGGTCCTCGCCATTCACCCGGAACGGCGGCGGGCTGTCGTCGAGCCCGGTGTCGTCAACGCCCATCTCTCGACAGCCGCCGCTCCTTTTGGACTACACTATGCACCGGATCCCTCCAGCCAAACGGCATGCAC
>JABDII010000499.1 GCA_013003805.1 Gemmatimonadales bacterium | reverse complement strand
GTCCATCTCCTACCGGCTCTCGCCGGAAATGAGTCGTTGAGAAAGGCGACCGAACCATTCGGAATGATGGCTCTCAGGGGGACCCGCCCTTCATGCCGAGACAGAGGGCAAGATGGAGACCAGCGTTATGAGGCTATTTGAGTGCCTGAGACGTGGCACCGTAATGAATCGTTCCAAGTGACACGGGTGCGATGCGGCGATTGGCGACCCAGGAGGTAGGAGAGTGGGAGGGTAGGAACTTGGTGTATGGCATCGGGTGCAAAAACGCAGAAGGCGGAACGTGGAACCCATCCACCTTCCGCCTCCTACTTCCCACTTCCTACTTCCTACTCCCTGCCCCTAGGGATTCCACCAATACGTCATCTTGATCGCGAAGATGTTGTCGGCCTTGGCGCTGAACAGCCGGCTGAGCGAGCGGCCGAAGCGGAAGTCGCCGATGGTCTCATCATCGGTCCGGCTCTGGGTCCAGACCAGGAATAGGGTCGAGCCGGGCATGTACTCCCACCGGAGCACCGCATTCCCCCGGAGCGAGCGGAAGTTGAAGTCGAGATTGCCGATCTCGAGCGGCTGCGCCGGGCCGGCCGGTCCGTCGGGGTCCGCCGTGAAGGTCTCGTCGTCGAAGGTCGAGGTGCCGCTCTGGCCATACACGTTGAAGTCGTAGCTCCGCGGCCGCGCCAGCTCCTTGTAGTTCGCGTAGTCACCCGATGCGATGAGCGGCTGGGCATAGACCTGAAGGCTTAGCTTGGGCGTGAAGACCCAGTTGAGCCGGAGCCCCCCGGATAGCGTGGTCCGCTGGAGATCGGCGAACACATAGCGGTTCCCGAACGTAGCGGTCGCGGTGGGGTCCTCAAACGTGTCGACGTACTGTGCCGCGGTGAAGCTCCGGCTGAGCGAGGGCTCGAACGACAGCGAGAGCGAGCTCGTCGGCTTCCATTCGACCTCGGTGCGGATCCGCCAGCTCTTGTCCGAGTCTTGTTGATAATCCGAGCGACGGAAACCGAGGCCGAACACCAGCGACTTCCGGTCGTCCGAACTCATGGTCACGTCACCTTCCCAGCCGGCCGGATTGATCGTGAGCGGCCCGCCGCGGGTCCGCCGGAAGCTCACGGTCTGCGGATTGTAGGCCACGAAATAGCGCAGACGATAGTAGTTGAGGAACTGGAAGCTCGAGTTCTGCCACAAGCCGGTCCAGGTCACGTCACCATCGAAGTTCCAGCTCCGGAACGCGGCTATGTTGCTGAACACCGAGCGGAATACCGGGCCCGGCTGGGTCCAGCGGCGTGACAGGACGAAGTGGCCGTTCACGATGTCTGAATTCCACTGGAAACCGACATCGTTCACGTCGAACCCCGGACTGATCACCCCGAATGCCGAGTTGATTCGCCAATCGCCCTTCTGCTTGTTGAGCGCGACCCGGCCGGCATAGCCTCCGAGCGAGGTGCGGCTGGAATCGACTTCCACGTGGCTCGCGTCGGGCCGCTGGAATCGATGCAGGAAGTTCTGCTGCACGTCGAGTATGCGCGCAGTGCTTCCCGCGACGCGCGACGCGCCGGCCCAGCCGGTGATGACCCACGTCTTGTCCTCGTCGAGGAAGGTCCAGCCGTCGAGGCCGAGCGCCAGCGAGGAGCTGTTGATCTCATCCACGAGACGCGGGTCACCGAAATCGCGCTTCGCGTAGGTGGCGATGAATCCGAGGGCCTGGCGGCCATCGTTCATCTCCCGCTGGGCGCGGGCCACACCGTAGTAGGTGCGCGGCTCCACCTCGACGGCATCTTGCACACCGCTCAGATCGATGTCCGCCATTTCACGCCCAGTGAGCGCATGCATCATCCCGATGTTGGTGCTGCCGACCTTTCCGGAAATCTTGGCCGCGCCAAGGATCGTCGTGCCATCGGGGGTATCGGTGTAATCGGCATCCGGCAGGCTGCCTTGCGGCGATCGTCCGACCCGGCGGCTGTAGAAGAAGTCCGGCGTGCCGAAATTGAAGCCCCAGTTGCTATTGGCGCCGCCGAACCCGAAATCGAAGATGGTCCGGCCTTCGATGAAGAACGGCCGCTTCTCGGGAAAGAAGGTCTCGAAATCGCTCAGGTTGACGACCGCCGGGTCGACTTCCACCTGGCCAAAATCGGGGTTGATTGTGGCATCGATGGTGAGATTGCTGCCGAGGCCGAACTTCACGTCCGCGCCGACGTTGCTGGTAAACTGTGAACCGTCGTTGAACGGGTTGCCAGCTTCCTGATCGGTCAACGCCGCACGGGAAGTCACGTAGGGCAGGATTTCCAGCCGCCTCGGCGGGTTCACTCCCTCGAGGCCAAATAGCACGGGGAAACGCGAAACAAAGCCGCTCTCGTTCTTCGGGGTGAAGACCAAGTAGTCGGTTTCGTTGTTCCGTGCGATTTCGCGCTTGAAGTTGATGCCCCAGATCTGCTCAGTGCCGTTCTTAAACCGGAGTTGCGAGTACGGGATCCGCATTTCTGCGGTCCACCCGTCGGCAGTGCGCTCGACGCTCCCATCCCACACGCCATCCCAATTATCGTCGTCCCAGTCGTCGTTGAAGAGGACACCGTCGTATTGGGTTCCCGCGGCATTCAGGCCGAAATAGAAGCCGGTCCGACCGTCGCGATAGGGATCGAGGAATACCGCGAACCAGTCGGAATTGGTCCACACGTCCCTCCGGCCCAATCGTGCCACGATGGAGTCGGCCCCGGTGTCATACAGCCGCGCACCGATGTAGAGGCCGTTATCGTCATACATGACATAGACTTCGGTCCGTTGGCTCGGCTCCCCTCCCTCATCCGGGTCGCGCTGGGTGAAGTCGGTGAAGGGGGTGGCGCCCTGCCACGCCGCCTCGTCCAGAACTCCATCTACCGCAATGGGTTGGGATAGCCTCACCGCCTGAACCCGCTGAGGTGTCGAGTCGGGGTCAGGCTGCGATCGCTCGTCCGCCGAGCCCTGGATAGCCAGGCTCAACAGGAGGCTTGAGGTCAGGAGGTGCATAGCTCGGCCCAGGAAAAGGTATGGGTTCCTTCCCTTAGATGCCGTACTACGAGAAAAGGTTGGCCGAGGATTCGGAGGAAGGCCCAAACAGCGATGCTGCTAAACCGGTAGGAGCTATCGGCTATTGGCTGCCAGCTGTTGCTGTCCGGCCGCTGGGCCACCACTACGAACCGTCACTCGACGATTGCCGCGAGAGAGAGCGGCTGAATTTCACTCGACGGAGATCACGGGGAGCCGACCGTGGTACGCCATAAACCGGTTCGCCTAATCAGGGAACGGTGCCTATCTTTTCACGAGCAGGCAATCGGCCCACCATGGTCGGCCTTGGATGATGCGATGTCCTCATTCAGCACCGATCGCACCGGATACAGCAAGACCGAACAAACGTCGTCCCATGCGCCTGAGCACTATCCACCGCATTAAGCGGCACATCGAGATCACGCGCGCGAACCGCGCGCGCGAATTGCGTAGCCCGCCTTTCCTCATTCTGTTCATCAACTCGATCTGCAACATGCACTGCGAGCACTGCTTCTACTGGCGGCAGCTCAACCAACGCACCGACTTGACTAGGAATGAGCTCTTCGATCTGTCATCGTCGCTCGGCCAAATCGATAGCCTCAGCGTATCAGGAGGCGAGCCGTTCCTGCGCAAAGAGTTCGCCGAGATCGTCCGGCAGTTCATCGCCCACAACGGCGTGCGACAAGTATACGTGCCGACCAATGGCTGGTACACCAGGAAGACCATCGAGCATGTGACCAACGTGCTGGAAGAGAAAGCCCTCGACCTGTTCGCCGTCGAGCTGTCGCTGGAGGGCACGGAGGAGTTCCACGACCGATTCCGCGTGGCCCCAGGCGCCTTCAAGAGGGCAATGGAGACGTACGACTCGCTAGTCGAACTGCAGAGGAAGGATCCCCGACTCCGCGTGCATTCGACCTCGACGGCCACCGCGGTCAACATCGACGAGATCCGCAAGCTCACCACGTATCTCTACGAGCGCTGCCCCCACATGGATCACCATAACCTGGCGCTCATCCGCGGCGACCGAAAAAATCCCTCGCTCACGGGGCCGGGGATGGAAGAATACAAGGCACTCTACGAGTACATCCGGCACCTGTGGGCCCCGCGTGAGAAAAGCCGCTACGGTGGGATCGTCGAGCCGATGCTGCAGTGGGCCAAGATCAAGACTGTGCGTGCGCAGCGGCAGGTCGTGCCGTGCCGTGCCGGCCGGCTGAGCGCCGTTGTCTACGCGAACGGCGACATCAGCCTCTGCGAGATGCACACGCCAATCGGCAACCTGCGCAGGAACACCTTTTGGGAGATCTACACCTCCGCCGAGGCCAACGCGCTGCGCGAGCAGATCGACAATAAGGGCTGTTACTGCACGACTGAAGTCTTCATGTGGCCCAGCATCGTCTTCCAGCCGCTGTCGCTTGTTCGCGCGATGATAGGCGGCAGGGTGTGGGCCAAGCCCAAGACGCTCGGGGAGCATGAGAAGCTCAAGGTGCCGACTCCGCGTTGAGCGCGGAGAGGCATTGACCGCAGGAGATCCGAAGGTCGGACCGCCGCAGCGTGGCTACGAGCTGCTAGTGCTGCTCTCCAGCCTCTCCACCATCATGTCTCCCATGGCACTCGTCGAGATGCCGCTCCGGGCGTCGGCCGAGGGCACGGTACCGCTCTGGAGCAGAGCCGCAATTGCTCCTTCGATCCGGCTGGCTCCGGTGTGCTCG
>JABDII010000477.1 GCA_013003805.1 Gemmatimonadales bacterium | reverse complement strand
AGAGCACGACGTGGCCCATAATGTCCCGGAGTTTCTCGGCGGCACGCGGCCTGGCGACGACGCTGTTGGCGCCGGCGCGGATCAACTCGATGTCGGTTGCCTGGTCGATCGATCGGGTGAGCACAACCGTGGGAATAGCGCGTAGGGTTGCGTTGGCCTTGACCTTCCGAAGCGCCACAACACCCGGACTGCTTAGAGATGAGATATCAAGCAGGATGAGACGAGGAAGCAGGATCGAGGCCGTGGCGGAATACGATCCTGCTCGGAGTAGGTAGTCGACTGCCTCGTCTGCGTCCCGAACCACCTTGGTTCGGCGGGCCAGCCCGTGGGCCTCGAGCGCCCCAAGCAGTTGGTCGCTGTCGTGGGGATCGTGGCCTACGAGAAGAATGTCCGTGATGTCGCCCACGGGTAGCCAACTCCTTCTGCAACGCTGACTGAGACGTCTGCCCGGGTGTCGGGGAGGAAAGACGCCCGGCAAGGCGGGCGTCGGTCGTCATCAGGCGAGGGAAGATAAGATACTGCCGCTCCCGAACGAGGCGCTAGAGTGGCGCTCGCAATCGGCGGATTTCTGCGCCGCCCAAGGCCCCGAGCGCGGCTAGGACACCCGCCAAACCCAGTGTCGCGATCAGCAAGATGATCCCGGGAACCTGCAGGATACCGCCCATGCGCTCGAGGAGAGCTGAGAGACGACCGGCAAAAGCGGTCCACGTGAGGAGGACGGCCCATGCCAGGAGGGCCGCCGCGCTGGCCGTGAGTGCCGGGCGGTGCGGGGCCGATGAGACGAGACCCCAAAGAACACCAACAGCCGGCACCGCTATCCAGCCGAGCGCTACCGTGGCAAGTGCAAAGGCGGTCCCCAAGAGAGCCAATCGCAGGAGCGTCCGCATTGCTACTGTCGGGTCGGGGTAATCACGAGCCGCGCGACGACGGAATCCGGGGCAAGGTCGTTGGGTGCCGATGGGAAAGACACCGGCTCCAACGCACCGGCGGACCATTGTGGAATGCGGTCGTCGTAGAAGGCACTGGCGGGGTTCCCGGATTGACCTCCCGGATAGACCGTCCAGCCACGAACCTCGGGTGCTAATTCGACCACCATCCGCCAGCTGGCACCGTGAGTGCCTCCCGCACTCATTGGGCTCAGCGTAGCCGTGCCTCCTTCGTTGGGGACGTCGAGTGCCGACAGTGCCGGGATTCGTAGCAGATGGTAGATGCGCATGGTGCGCACCCGACTCCACCGCCACCCACCTTCCTCCGGATCACCATACCGCTCGGTGGCAGACTGCAGCGCACCTCTCAGACTCTGGGCCAGGATGGAATCTCGCGTCTCCCGGACCGCGGTGCGCTGGTCGTCCCACCACAAGCTCACCGAATCCTGCAATAGGGCCGTGAGTGCTGCAGACGATGGGGTGTAGATGCGTCTCCCGGCCTCGTTCTCGAGCTCATCCCACGTTCGCACCGTCAGTTCATCCATGGCCAACTCGAACAGGATGGCCCGCTCACTGTCCAACCCGTACCGGCGATCCCATTCCGCCAGCCGGCGCCCGGCGTTGCGCAGCTCGGGGTCCACGGCGTTGTTTTGCTTGAGGCGATCCACTGCTGCCAGGAAGACCGGGACGAAGTGATCAGCCCGGGCACTCCCCGCATCCGTTTGCAGTTCGGCAATTGCGTCTGGAGTCCACGCCATACCTCTTCGGAGCAGCTGGTTGATCCGGAGAGCCCGCCACGGCTGACGCCAGTCAGCGCCGAGATATGTGCTGTCGACGGCGGGGTCGATGGGTTGTTGATTTGCCGACGCGAGATAGCCTTGCGCGGGATTCACAGCGAACGGCATGCGTTCGACCGGCCAGGAACCCATCCAGTCATTCCTGCTGGCGCTGCCGTCCACAATCCGGCCGCCCTGATTGCCCGGACGGAGTGGGAACCTGCCGGTGGAGCGAATCGCGATCGTTCCCGCGCGGTCGGCCACGAGGGTGTTCTGAGGCGGTACGTCAAACCGCTCCATCGCCTCGAGCCACTCGGGTGCAGACTTCGCCCGCGCCGCCTCGACCATGGCTCCCATGGTGTGGGACGGCTCAAATGCTGTCCACCTGAGGGAGAGCCAGTCGCCATCGATCAGTCGTAGCGGCCCGCGATGGGAAGTCAGGAACGTGTCGGCCGCGATCAGTTGCCCACGGGGGTCGTGGTATTCCTCTACCCGTTCTCGCACCGGAACCCATTCGCCATCTAGTTGCGTCGACCTTGGCTGTGATGAGTCATCGACGATCTCACGGTAGAAGTCCATGACGTCCGCCTCGGTATTGGTGAAGCTCCAGGCCACGTCTCGGTTGAACCCGATGATGATTCCAGGTGCGCCGGGGATGGTGGCGCCATAGACGTCCATGATTCCGGGCACGACCAGGTGGATCTCGTACCAGATGGATGGCAGGGTTAGCTCGAGATGAGGATCGCCAGCCAGGATCGCATGGCCTCGCAGCGTTCGCTCAGGAGCAACAGCCCAGTTGTTGCTGCCGAGGCCGCCGTCGAGCGGGGGCGCCGCACTCGGGAAGTCCGTGATGCTGGCGACGCGATTCGATACGATGGGTGGTGGAATCGGCGCAACTTCAAATCGTGGCTCATCCTGTCCGTTGGGCTGTATCGGCTCCTGGATCGGACTTTGGGATGAGAGCAAGGCGTCGGCCGCGAGACCGCCAACGTGTACCGCGACTCGCTGCCGCTTGAGACCGTGTTGACCATAGGCCAGCGTCCAGTTCATTCGCTGGAGCAAGTAGAACGTGTTGGCTGGCCGCCAACGCTCCGGGCGAACGTCGAGCAGTCGGTACTCGAACGGGAGATCCCGGGCTCGCATCCTGTCGATCCATGCGTTGACACCATCCGCAAACGCCCGAAGTGCTTGCGCCTCCTGCCCGCGGGTATCCAGTTCTGCAAAGTGCCGGTCGGCGTAGCCGGCGAGATCCAGGGCTCGCATGGCGCGATCGGCCGACAGCGCCACCGAATCGACCCATTCCGTGAGCCGACCGGCCGTGGCCCGGGTCTGGAGCTCGAGCTGAAACAGCCGATCGCGGGCGACGATATAGCCTTGGGCGCGGTACGCATCGGCCTCTGTGGTAGCGAAGATGTGGGGAACTCCGCGGCGGTCGACGAGGACGCGGACTTCGGCGTCGAGCCCCGGAATCGCCGCACGAGTCATTGCCACCGGCTTAGCCGAGCGAGCCACGGCCCAAACCCCGTGCACGGGATCGAGGAGGTGGCCGAGTGGTGGTAGGGGGCCGAGTCGGGTGCTCAACCCGGCGACAAAGATGACGAGCGCGAGAGCGGAGACGAGGAGGCGCATGAACCGCATGGGCACGAGGGTGACTCGATCAGCCGCTGCGAGTCGGGGCGAACCCCTTTCGCTTGTGTTCGCCCCAGGCGGTCTTGCCGCGGAGCGCGGACCACATTCCACGGAACCGCCAATACGAATTGAGCTGCCGATACCCGAAATTCTCCGCGACAGCCAACCAGAACAGTTGAATTAGGTCTCCGGTGTGTTCGTAGCGGCGGAAGCTCAGTTCCTCGAGCCCGAGGGCGGCGACCGACAGGGCCACACCGAACACGATGGCGAGGGCCAGGAACGCGAGAACGTAGTTCCCGGAGGCAAGACCGAGCACCACGGTCACGGCAAAGGCGAGATACCCGGCGACCTCAATGACCGGACCGATCATCTCGAGGAAGAAGAAGTAAGGATACGACAACATCCCTACTGTGCCGTAGCGTGGTCGGAGCATCATGCCACGATGGCGCGTCAGGGTCTCCACCAGGCCGCGCTGCCAACGGTCGCGTTGCCGAGCCAGCGTCCTGACGGTCTCCGGACATTCCGTCCATGCCACTGGATCAGGGATGTACACGATCCGGTAGGGAATTCCGTCATCTCGGCAATGGCGATGCAGCCGCACCACGAGTTCCATGTCTTCACCGACCGTGTTAGTGGTGAAGCCTCCGGCCTCCACCACCACCGAGCGCCGGAACAGGCCGAAGGCACCCGATATGATCATCGTAGCGTTCATCTCGGCCCACCCGAGGCGTCCGGAATGGAATGACCGCAGGTATTCGAGGATCTGAAACCGCGCCAACAGGCTTTGCGGGAGTCGAACGTCTCGGACTCGTCCTTTACTGACCGCCGTTCCATTTACGATGCGGATGATGCCGCCGGCGGCGATCGTCCGAGAATCCTCCAGAAACGGCCGGCTCACCCGCATTAGAGCTTGGGGTTCAAGCAGGCTATCCGAATCGATCACGCAGAAGAGCGGTGTTCGTGTCAGGTTGAGGCCGGCGTTGATGGCGTCCGCCTTCTTCCCGTTCTCCTTGTCTACCACCCAGAGGTTGCGATATCGGGCGCTCCGGTAGGTGCCTCGGACTGCGGCAGTGGGAATAGTGGCCGACGGAAACCGTGGCGCTTGCTCCAGTTCGAAGGCTTCGATCAGGCGCTCGAGCGTGGCGTCGGTGGATCCGTCGTTCACGATCACAACCTCGTAATCCGGATACTCGAGCGTGAGTAAAGCCCGGGTCGCCTCCACGCACGTGGCTTCCTCGTTGTAGGCAGGAGCAACCAGAGTTACGGGGAGGGCCGCGCCCGACCGGATGAGCTGTCCAACATCGACCGTCTTCAGTCGGCGGGCATAACGCCGCAACGAGCGAAATGCAGTCACACTGGTGAGCAGGTAAGTCGAATTCAGCACCACGAAGTAAGTGAGAACCAACACATTGATCGTGACGAGGATGGTCAATCCCGTGTCGCGCATCATGCGTGTCCGCTCCATAGCATTTCCTGCGCTGCGATAGCGCCCGGGCTCTCGGACTCGGCCACCTCCGCGAGGAGATCCATTCGTCCTGTCTCTTTCAGGCCTCGAGCTGCATGGAGCACCACCCAATTCGACTCGTCATCGAGTGCCGCACGAATGTGCGCCCCGTCTTCCGAGGTGCCGATATTTGCCAGGGTGCTGACGGCGCGGGCACGCACCGCGTGATCAGGTGAGCGTAGGAGTTGCCGCACGACCGGGAGTTGGTCTCGGTCCCCTACCTTTTCGATCAACCCAAGTACAGGAATGATCACGTCGATGTGATCCTCAGAGCGGAGCACCTGGCTAGCGACAGCGGCCGAGGCGACGTCTCTGAGCGAAGTCAGGGTCCGCGCAACCGCGGCCCGGATCTGCGGGGAGCGAGTCGTGTCTGCTAGTGCCGCTCTCAGCCTCGGGGCGGACTCCGGCCCCATGTTCGCCAGCATCGCGGCCAGGTATCCAGTGCTCCAGTGTTGGAATCTGTCGAGCACGCGGAGCACCTTCTCGGCGTAGGCTGGGTCATGTTCGAGCGCCAGAGCCTGTGCCGCATTCATCGCCACCAGGGGAGACTGATCCTCCAGCGCGCGTTGGAAGTGCTCACTGTACTCTTCGACGCTCAACTCTCCCAGCGTCTGGAGGGATCGGGCCCGTATTTCCGGTCTCCGGTGGCTCAGGTCGTCCGCGATCCGTTCCAGGTATGGTGCGGCGAGGCTGAGCACCGTGTCTCGCTCAACCCCTTTGAGCTGTCGGCCGTATCGAAGCAGGAACTCAACAAAGTAACGAGCGTCCCGAGGGTGCACCCGCGCTAGCAGGTTACCTTCTGCTACCTCTCCCGTGAGGACCGACATGATCATCGGCTCCCAGACGCCCTCGAGCCGGACCCATCGTTTCTCGTTTCGAATGTTCTCCGCGCGGAGATAGGCTGCCGTCAGCGTGAACGCGACGGCGCAGGCGAGCAGCAATAACGTGACCAGCGCAACGAGTTGGAGGCCACGGTCGGAGAAGGGGAGTGCACCCTCCATTATCGTACCCGGCTAGAGCGGCGCAGGAGCCGACGAACGCGGGCGATGACTTCCGTAGGTGAGAAGGGCTTGACGATGTAATCATTTGCGCCGAGCTCCAAGCCACGCACCACGTCGCGCTCGCTCCCCAACGCGGTGAGCATCGCGACCGGGAGGTCGGCGTAACGGGGCATCTCCCGAAGCCGGGACAAGAGATCGAAGCCGTCGATTCCCGGCATGTTAATATCGAGGATGGCGAGGTCTACCGTTCCCTCCTCGGCCTTGGCGAGCGCATCCAGCCCATCGGGACTGTGAGTTACCTCAAATCCCGGTTCTCGGGCCAGGCGGTATATGAGCAGCTTTGCAGTGAGGGCGTCGTCTTCTGCCAGAAGAATCTTGACCGTGGGGAGGGGGACGGCCCTGGCGTCGCAGAGCACGCGCTCCCCCGTCGACCTGAGTGCCAGATAGAGTAGGCGGCCCGCCTGGTCCATGACATCTTCAAGGTCGGTGTCGCCCTGGATCGTAGCAAGACCCACTGCAATGTCGAACCCATCCTCAGATGCCTCACGCAGCGCACCCCGCACCCGCTCGAGTCGCTCGCACGCTTCCCCCGTATCACTATCATGAAAGAGCACTGCCAATTCTTCTGTACCAAGGCGCGCCACCAGGCCGCGGTCTCCGAGGTCTTCAGCGATCGCGGCCCCGGCCCGCTCCAACGCAGCCTCGATGGTAGGTCCGGAGGGAGGTAACGCGCCCGGGGAAGACGACGCGAGCCCAACGAGGGCGAGAGTGCGCTTCTCTGTTGTGGCAGCCTTGAGGGCTTTGGCCAAACGGGCGTAGTCCGGGAGACGCGTCGACGGTTCACTCTCCACCGGCTCGGCTACCGGGAGGGGGGCGGCCCGGCGAGTGATCAAGTCCAGCAGCTTCTTTGGCTTGACGGGCTTCTTGAGGAAGTCGGACGCGCCGAGCGCCAGGCACTCGGCCTTCACATGGGGATCATCGTGGGCTGATGCCACGAGCACAGGGATTGAAGCACTGCGTGTGTCTTCCTTGAGGCGTAGCAAGAGGTTTCGGCCATCGGCGTCTGGTAGTACCAAGTCGAGCACGATGACAGACACTTTCTGGGTTCGGATGGCGTCCTCAGTCTGCTCTGCCGTCCCCGCAACCGCTACCTCCCAGCCTTTTTGCGTGAGGGTGTGGGTGAAGAGCTTGACCAGCGCGGCATCGTCCTCTACCAGGAGCACAACGCCTCGTGGGGCCGAGATGGCCTGAATCTGCTTGTCTAGCTTGGTGATCAGGCTCTTTAGGGCCTTCTGCGCTTGGTCATCCGCAACCTCGATGAGCTGCTTAGCGGCCGATGCGACGCCGGTCGCCCCCGAATCGGTTCCCAGGCGGGCCAGGACATGAGCTACTCGCTGCGCTGTGCCACGGGCTTCGTCGGGCTGCCGCCGGTACAGTCGAGCGGCTGCCTTTAACGCTGCCAGGTGTTTCCGAAGATCATCGGGATCGCGGCTTTGAGTGCTCGTCATCGCTCACAGGCCGGGGGAGGAATTGTGGGGAACGATACTACCCGGCGGCAACTGAGGAAAGCGAAGAGCAGACCACCGTCAGGCTGTTCCCCGCGCCTGGGCCATGACACGACAGAGCCAGACTCCTGCCGTGAGCGTTACCACCAGGATGACGAGAGCGAGAAGGCGCGTCAGGTCAGCCAACGCCGTATCGTGCTCCAGGAGCCCCAGCGCGGACAAGAGGTAATACCAGTCGTGTTCCGGGTCAGGCCCGAACCCAAGCAGGACGAGCGCCTGTTCGCGTGCATCGGCCATGTACACGGCCATCTCGGCAAGACTCATCGAAAGCCACCCACCGGTAACGGCCATGCCGAAGTAATCCCGGTGACGCAACAGCAAGGCCCCCGCGGCGATGGGGAGTAGCAGCTGGGCGATCGACCCGCCCGCGAAGGACAGGAAGGGTCCGAAGAAGGCGAAGACGAGATGGCCGAGTTCGTGCACGCCGAACGTGATGCCGGAGAAGATGCTGCGATATTCGGTATCGGCTACATGCCGAAAGCCGGCGTAGGCCACGTAGAGAAGCAGCGGGGCTCTCCATAGCCACGACCGGCCGCGCGCCCACAGGAGGGCGTCGTCCCTCAACCGGCCAAGCCAGCCGGCTGGAGCCTGAGGAACGTCCATGGTGTTGGGAGGTGGGTGAGTGGGCACGGCATCGCCGCACCCACTCCCCGTTGAGAGATCGTTAGTTCAGCCGCCGCAGCTCCACACGACGATTCTGAGCTCTTCCTGCCGTCGTCGCGTTGTCCGCCACCGGCTCGTCGGGTCCGTAGCCGCGCGCCACTAGTCGCTCGGCATCCACCCCATTCCGGATCAGGAAGTTGCGCACCGCATCGGCGCGACTCTGCGACAGCCTCATATTCGTGTCACGGGAGCCGGTGATGTCGGTGTGACCCGCCACTTCAACTCGAATGGCTGGGTTTCCGATCAGCGACTGGGCAACCGTCAGGAGAATGGCCCGAGCCGATTGGGTGAGCGAGGCCCTTCCGGTCTGGAAGTTGACGCCTTCGAGAATGAGCGTGGTCTGCTGTTCCTGGAACAGAATGCGGCAACCTACTGCATCAACCTGCGTACCTGCCGGAGTGCCGGGGCAGCGGTCGACGCTATCGTCGACGCCGTCGCCGTCGGTGTCTTGAGGGATGACGCAACCCTCGCTGTCTACCGTGGCGCCGCGCGGCGAGTTGGGGCAGCGATCAGCCGAATCGACGACGCCGTCACCGTCGGAATCGGTGGCTACCGGACACCCTTGAGCGTCCACCTGCTCCCCACTTGGTGTGTTCGGGCAGCGATCGGCGGAGTCGGCGACACCATCGCTGTCCGCATCGATCGGGCAGCCATTGGCATCGACCCGCATGCCCGCTGGTGTGTTGGGGCAGCGATCGGCAGTGTCCAACAC
>JABDII010000467.1 GCA_013003805.1 Gemmatimonadales bacterium | reverse complement strand
GACCGGGGTCTCGTCATCGAGGGCAGCTCGCCGCAACGGCGACCTGCGCCGCCTGGCGTGACGCCGAAGGCCCTGGAGTCCTAATGGCGATCACGGTCAAGGTCTGCAAGCGCCCGGAACAGCAAGTGAGCTACGTCCGCGCAGCGCTCAAGGGGATGCGGCTCACGTTCAAGCACTTACTGCAGCCGAAGTTCACGATGCAGTACCCGGAAGAGAAGAGCCAGGACGACTGGGCGCTGTCGTCGCGGTGGCGAGGGACGCATCGCATGATGACCGACGAAGCGGGCCGGTCGAAGTGCGTCGCGTGCGGGCTCTGCCCGCAGATCTGTCCCGCAAACTGCATCAAACTGGTCCCAGGTGAGGACGAGGAAGGCAACCGGTACCCTCTCATCTACGAAATCGATGAGTTCCGCTGCGTGTTCTGCGGCTATTGCCAGGAAGTGTGCCCGGAGGAAGCCATCCACGTGGGAGTGCACTTCGAGAACGCGGAGTACGACCGCGCGCGATTCGTGTATGACTTGGAGCGTCTCTCGTCACAGACGCACCCGGTTTCAACGCTGTGGGATCCGTCCGATCCCAAGGGCGAATGATGGTCGAGATCGTCTTTTACGTCTTCGCCGCGACCGCCATTCTCTCGGCGCTGATGTGTATCACGCAACGCAATCCGATCGCGTCGGCCTTTTGGCTGATCTCGACGATGCTTGCGCTCGCGGGAATCTTCGTGTTGCTCGAAGCACACTTCATCGCGGCCGTGCAGGTCCTGGTCTACGCCGGCGCCATCATGGTGTTGTTCCTCTTCGTGATCATGCTGCTCAATCTGAGCGGCCGGGTGAGCGACATACGAGGGCGCCTGAGCTGGGTCGTCGCCACGGTCATCGCCGTGGCCCTCACGGCCTCGTTGATCGGGCTGCGAGCATACACGCCCGAACGGCTGGCTCAGGAGGTGACCGGGTCCCTCCAGATCACACCGGATGTGGCGTTCCAGTCCGGCGACCTCGCGCGGGCCGCGGCCGAATCGCGCGGCGTCATTGGGGTCTTCGCCGAGCCGCTGTTCGGCACGTACCTCGTGCCGTTTGAGATCACCGGCTTGCTCCTCCTCACGGCCATCGTCGGCGCCGTGGTCTTGGCAAAGCGGAGACTCTGATGCTCCTCGGGCCGTCTCTTGGACTCTCCGCCATTCTGTTTGCGATCGGGGTGGCTGGCGTCCTCATTCGCCGGAACGCGATCGTGCTCTTCATGTGCATCGAGCTCATGCTCAATGCGGTCAACCTGAGCTTCATCGCGTTGGCGCGCTATCACGGCATGAGCGGGCAGGTGATGGTGTTTTTTGTGATGACGGTCGCCGCGGCTGAGGCTGCCGTGGGTCTGGCGATCATCCTGGCGCTCTTCCGCCACCGTGAGAGCGTCGATCTCAAGGACGCCAACGTGCTGCAAGGATAACCGGCATGGCTGCGCTTGCACCGGATGGGACGATGACGTGGTGGGTCTGGTCTACCGTCGCCCTGGCCCTCGCCGGCTTTCTGGTGAACGGAGCCCTGGCGCTCTGGAAGCCCGACGCCAAGCGCGCCGTGTCGATCGTGGGACCAGGCGTGGTCGTGGCCGCGTTCGCCGTCTCCGTGGCGGTGTTCCTCGAGTTGTGGTCGGTGAAGCCCGAGCACCCCTACGTGCTCAACCTGTGGGCCTGGCTGCCGGTCGATACCCTCCAGGTCGACCTCGCCTTCCAGGTCGACCAGCTCTCCGCGGTGATGATGCTGATCGTCACCGGGGTCGGTGGGCTGATTCACCTCTTCAGCATCGGCTACATGGGAGACGATCCGGGGTACGCGCGGTACTTCTCGTACCTCAATCTGTTCATCGCGTTCATGCTGATCCTCGTGCTCGGCGCGAACTTCCCGGTGCTCTTCATCGGGTGGGAAGGTGTGGGGCTCTGTTCGTATCTCCTGATCGGGTTCTGGTTCGAGGACCGACTCAAGGCCGACGCCGGGAAGAAGGCCTTCGTTGTCAACCGGATCGGCGACCTTGGCTTTTTGATCGCCATGTTCCTGATCTGGTGGTCGGTTGGCTCGCTGGACTTCGGCGAGGTGTTCCGGACTGCCCCGGCGGTCCTGCCTCTCGGCGGGGCGATGATCACTGCTATCACGCTCTTCCTCTTCCTCGGATGCG
>JABDII010000449.1 GCA_013003805.1 Gemmatimonadales bacterium | reverse complement strand
TCCTCGGGCGCCACTTGACCGCTCAGGCCGTCCGAACACAACACCAACGTGTCGTCGCGGCGGAGGTCCTGAAATGTGAGATCGACCGCGACGCGAGGCTCGGGGCCCAGCGCCTGGAGAATGATGTTCTTGCGCTGGCTCTGTTCCGCCTCTTGCTCGGTGAGCTCCCCCGCATCGACGAGCCGCTGCATCAGTGACTGATCCTTGGTGAGTTGGGTCGTCTCGTCCCCACGTATGAGATACGCGCGACTGTCGCCCACTTGAGCCAGGTAGAGATGTTGACCCAGGATGCCGACCACGGTCGCGGTGGTACCCATGCCGCGGACATCGGGGTGCTCGCGAGCGTGCGCATGAATCCGCTGATTGGCCAGCTCCAGCGCCTCACGCATCCGATAGGCGAAGCGCTGCGCGGACTGCTCGTCGTCCTTGGGCCACACGGTCGACATGTGGGTGTAGATGGCGTCGGAAGCCATGGCGCTCGCCAACTCGCCCGCTGCGGCCCCGCCCATGCCGTCGGCCACGACGCAGAGCGTTCCGCGCGACCCCAAGTCGTGCTCCCGCACCTCGGGCTGGAGGTTCGCCGCCGGAGCACTCAAGTCCGCCACCAGGAAGGTGTCCTCGTTGTGGTCTCGGGTGCGTCCGAGATCGGTCTTGCCGAAGACCGAGACGTGAATTGGATCGGGAGGGGAGGGCACGGCGGTCAGTCCCTCGCCCGGGCCAGCTGGTCGATCTGCGCCTTCACTCTGCTGCGCCTCTCTTCATCAGATTCGGGGATGAGGTCGTAGGCGCGCACTGACCACTCCCGGGCCTCGCGGAACGCACTGTCCGCGATGTATGCCGCGGCGACCGTGAGCGCGGCCCGACTGCGGAGACTGTCGGGCAGGGTTCGTTGCTCGAAGATGCGGCTGGCCTGCAGCCGATAGGATGTGCGTCCCGCCGGAGCATCGAAGATGCTGTCCTGGAGGGCCACGATGGTCTCATTGACGCTCCCCAAATCCGGTGAACTCACCAGGGCCGCCGGCTTCTCCGTGTCGCCGAGTCCCCCGCCCCCGGCTGGCGGAACCACCACACCCTTGTCTGTCCCTGCGTCGCGAACCGCATGACCGTCTGGGCGGCCAACCGCGGACGTGGGAGGGGCGGCCGCTGAACCGGCGGTCGAATCGTCCCCCACGACCGGGACGGACGCCGGGATCGAATCGATAGTGGCGGTGGTGGATCGGTCTCCCGATTCCCCGGCACTACCTTCCGTTGAGCGGACCCGGAGCGCGTACCCGGTTGCGCTTGCGATTGCGACGACCCCAACAGTTGCGAGGATCAGCGGTGTGTTGACGCGCCGCTTTCGTGACCCGACTCCCTGTTCCCGCGCGACTTCGGTCGGTGGTAACACATCGGGCATGGCCACGCGCGTTGCGTCTGCCGCGACCGTTGGGAGCTCCGCGAGATCGTGAAGTCGCCTGCCGGTGACCTCGGTAATCGCCCGGCCGAATTCCTCTGCCGTAGCGTACCGCTTCTTGGGCCAGCGGGCCAGGGCCCGACTCACGACCTGCTCGAGATCGGGAGGAAAGTATGCGTCCGGAAGCGCTTGCTCCAATGACAGGGGCCGTTCCGTGAGCCGCTTGACGAGGGTCTCCTGCGCGGTTCCACTGGCGAAGGGCAGGACACCGGTCACCATCCGGTAGAACACCAGCGCCGCTGAATAGATATCGGATCGCGGGTCCACCGGATCGCCGGAGAGTTGTTCGGGGCTCATGTACTCGGGTGTGCCGATGATGAAACCGGTTTTGGTGACGCTCTGCCCTCCGGTATCGCCGCCGACCGCCTTCGCGATCCCGAAGTCGACGAGCTTGACGGTTTCGCGGTCACGTCCCTGGACTAGCATGATGTTGTCGGGTTTGAGATCTCGGTGGACTATGCCGAGCTCGTGAGCTGCCTGGAGGGCATCACAACAGTCCGAGTTCAAGGCCGCCGCGCGAGTCAGCGCCAAGGGCGTTCCGCTCCTGAGTTCCTCGCTGAGCGTGCGACCATCGACGTACTCCATGGCGAGGAACATCAGGCCGTCCTCGGTCGAGCCGAAGTCGTAGACGGCGCAAACGTTGGGATGGTTGATGCGCGCGGCGTTGGCCGCTTCGTGGTTGAAACGCGTGACGGCGGCGGGGTCGGCGCTCAGCGCCTGGTGCAACACCTTGATGGCGCACCGGCGCTTCATCAGGATATGCTCGGCGAGGTACACCCGGCCCATTCCACCAGCCCCCAAGACATCGACGATCCGGTAACGGTCGGCGAGGGTTCGGCCCACCATCGGGTCGAGACCTCCGAGTTGCTCGGTGTCGCCTTCACGGTCAAACGGGTGGAGGGCCGTCCGGTCGTTGGTGCAGAACGAGGCGTCGTCGGGATACTCGGTGCCGCAGGCGGGACAACGCTTCACAGCATCTCCAGAGGAGCCGTAGCATAGGGGGCGAAGCGGCGGGGCCGAGGCGGCAATTTAGGGCTGCCGCTCGGGAGCGTCAACCGCGGTGTTGGCGTAAGTCCTAGTCCCTGCTTACCTTGAGGCAATATGTTCGAGTGCCGTATCACGCTCCCCGCCTTCCTGGTTCTGGCCCAGGTGGGATGTGCCGCCCAGCCGGGCTTACCGCCTTTCCCTGGGGCGCCGGCCCCGCTCACCGGTGAACTTCCCACCGCCGCGCTGCTGGAGGAGGAGGAGGCTCGGTTGCCGGCGGTGCCGCGGGTCGAGGGCCCGATCGCCCTGAGCGTGACGTATCCTACTCCTGCTGGCCGGGTGGCCGCGCGTGATACGAGCTTCATCTTCGGCTCAGTCGGTACCGGGGACGCGTCTTTGACGATCAACGGATACCCGGTGCATGTCTGGCCCAACGGCGCCTGGCTTGCTTGGATGCCGTTCCCCTCCGATAGCGTGATGGAGTTCGAGCTGATCGCTCGAACGGCGACGGATTCCGTGCGGCTCATCCATGAGGCGCGGCGCGCGACGCGATTCGAAGCCCCGGATGTCGGCCCGTGGATTGACTCCAACTCGATCTCACCGCGTGGCTCGGGGTGGTGGCCCAAGGACGAGCCGCTCACCGTTTCGGTGCGTGCATCGGAGGGATCTCAGGTTCAGGTCCGGCTTGCCGACGGGCGACGGATACCGCTCGTGCCCGACCCGAGATTGTCCGACGTGCCGTGGGGCCTCCGCGCGTTCGATCGGGACAGTGCGAACCTCCGCCGCCGGGTCGTTTCTGACCGGTACGTCGGATCGATCGTCGGCGAGGCGATCGCGCGGCATCTGGGTCCCATGGTGGGTCCCCCTCCGGGTGAGCATCGGTGTCCCCACATGACCGAAGCGGGGTTGGCCTGCCCCATGCAC